>SVNR01000082.1 GCA_015066815.1 Ruminococcus sp. | reverse complement strand
AGAGATTGACGCAGTCAGCAAACGGAGCGTCTGCCTTGATAACATTTTCGGGAATCACAAAGCTCTTAAGCGAAGCATTCGCTGAAAAAGCGTTTTTCTCTATGATTTCAAGTGACTCCGGAAGATCGGTTGCTTCAAAGGTACATCCGTAAAATGCCTCTGCACATATTTTTTTTATTCCTTCATGCCAGTATATCTTATTGATCTTAGTCTGCTGATAAAAAGCTTTTTCTCCGATAACACTGATTGAGTTTCTTAATCCGAGGTTACTTGAAATATAATCATCATTTCCACGATACGCGAGAATAATTGTATTTGCTCTGTCCAGCTTATAACCTGTAAAAGTAATTTCAAAATCTTCTCCTGTATCATAGGTTTCGATTTCCCATTGACCAAAACCGAAGGATAAATACTGATCTTTTGCCACTGCAGGAACTCTCATCTTTTGTATTATTGCTCCATAGTCAAGATAAAAATAATCAGTCTCCACATAGTCTTCAAAGTCATTATATATTTCTGAGCGCTCCATAGTTACTTCCTGAATGTTATACGAATATCTGAAGGGCTTATATGCATACCATGTGTTTTTAGGAATATTTATTTTCTGAATATAATTATTGCATCCGAAGCATGAAAAGCAGAGTTCCTCAACACTTTGCGGCAGCTTTATATTTTCAAGCTGACATCCTGAAAAAGCATGCTCATCTATAATCTTAAGCCCCTCAGAAAAATTTACATCCCGTAAAAAGTCATTTCCATAGAACGCCTTTATTCCTATTGTCTCAACACCCTCAGGTCCTGAAAATTCCTTTTCTTTTCTTCCTTCAGGATACCGGACGAGTTTTTCACCGGTTTTATCATAAAGTATTCCGTCTGATGAAGAAAAATAGACATTATCCTCATCGACATTTATTTCTTCAAGTGCATCACAGCCCTCTACAGTTATCCGTTTTACTCCTGCAGGGATAGTAACCGAGGTAATAACAGAGTTATCGAATATACATACTTCTGTTACTTTGTTACCATCTACAGTCTCAGGTATAATCAGCTCCTGCATCTCATCATCCGCTATATAAACAAAAGATTCTTCCTTTTCCGAAAGAGGCTTCTTTACATATTGCACAGGTTCGCGCATCCACACGTTCATACGTTCAAACTCATACTCATGCTTTGTGTCATCCGGCACATAAACAGTCAGCTTACGACAGTAAAGCAGTGCCCGTTTATAATCTGCGTCTGTATTTTCGCTGTTCATGAAGGTTATCTCTTCAAGGTTCGGACAATTATAAAAAGGATACACAACAGTCTCCACTCCTGCAGGAATGGTTATTTCTCTGAGTCTGGTGTTTTCTTCAAAAGCACCTGCAGCAAGCATTTTCAGACTTTGAGGAAGCTTCAGCATCCCTATCTGACAACACGAAAAAGCAAATGCATCTATTTTCTCCAGACCTTCAGAAAAACTTACCTTATGAACAGAACTATCAGCAAAGGCGCTTGATTCTAACTCTATAACCGATGAAGGAATAAAAACAGATTCCAAATACTTACTTCCTTCCGCAGCTGATTTTTTTATGATTTCAACTCCATCAGGGATCACAAACTCCTTATCCTTTTTGCTTCTGGGATAATGCAAAAGTTCCTTCCCCTGCTTGGCATACAGAACACCATCAACCGAGCTGAACAGACTGTTTTCTTCATCTACAACTATGGTCTCAAGCAAAGGACATTCTTTTATTACAATCTCACTCATCGTTTCGGGCAAAGTAACTTTTTTCAAGTATGGATAATCCTTAAGTTCTACATTTTCTTCACCCGAAGGTACAACAAGCTCTTCTACATTCTTGTCCCACTGATACAAAGGCGGATATTTGTCATATTTATCATCAAGATAAGCATCATCTGCATATACTCTGACACTATCGGTACTGCAAACTCCTGCCGCTCCGAATATAAGCGCCATGAAGCACAGACACATTGCTTTTTTTCTGATTTTTTCTTTCATATTATGTCAGCTCCTGTTTCGTTTTTAAAATATCTCTTTATCCATAGCTAAGATTTCTTTGATAAAGCTTTTTATATTAGCGTCACATGAAGGTGCTATATATACCTTACTATCCAATGATTTTATGCTTATCTCATTATTTGCTTTTCGAACCTTAGAAACAATTAATTTTGTTTCATCATTTTTTTCTACTATTTTATACTCAATAAGAACATCAAGAAGCGGGTCATATTCTTCTGTCATTTTCTTTTTCATGATGTGATATAAAAGCTTTTCGTTTTTATCAATGAAATCAGATAGTTCCTTATACTCTTCTGCAAGAGTGTAATAATAACTATTGCTTTCTACTGCATAATTTATATCATTATATATCCTATAAACCCAGTTATTATATAATAAATCAAATTTTTTTATAACATCTGAAGAAACGCTGTCTAAACAAGAATTCACTCTTTTTATTTCTTTATCGGAAAAGTCTACTTCAAGCAATTTTGTATGTCCTTGTTTTATAGATTGTTCCATGGATATGTTAGACAAACCACTGATATCTGATCTTGAATTCTGTGCGATCTTATATCTTCTGACAACCGTTCCAAACCCCTTCCTATTATATTCGTCATCAAGATTTCTCGATTCAAGAGAATCCTCTGCATGAAAAATCCGATAGCTTGTACCCATCTTACTTTCCCAACTGTATCCATGAAAATGATTGTTTGCAGGTTTTCGAACAGAAGCATGAGACCAGTCCAAATATTCACTCGTTGTTCTTCGGGCATAAACATTGACAACAGCGTCATCAGCGTTATTGGTAACTTCATAGGTAACAGCACCAACATATCTGGGACAATACGTTTGATTTTCAGAACTCCAGTTTCCAAAATAGTTGTCAAATGACTGCTCCATTCCATCCGGACTATACCATGGCGATACCATACCGGTTGAAACACTGGCACTTGTTATCCCACCTGCATAAGCTATACAATTACAATAAATATTTGACGAATCATCAACATTCGGATCCAACGGCTCTCCATTTCTCTCTCCTGATATTATGGAATCATCATATTTTAACTTAGGAAGCGTGGGGTCTAAAGGATAAATGTTTCCACACATTGCATACAGATCACATGTACCCTCATAATCCGGTGTATATGCTGCTATAAAAACACTGCTTGGTATTCCGTTTGAATCACCATACGGTTGTCTTACTCTGCAATCCGTTCCCCAATCATAAAGACTCGAAGCATCATATGGTATATAATCATCATCAAAGCCTATCGTCTTCTTAGCAGAGGCGTTACCTGAAAAAACAAACATCATCGGATCTACATAATCAGGAAGCTGTGAGCCTACTGAATTGGCTGTAAAAGAATTGAATTCTGAAACAACACGAGATGTAAACAGATTATAATTAGGAATAGATAAAAGATATCCACCTAACTCTGCGTTTCTTTGCAATAGCGTTTTCTGATTAGTACCCGGATTGATCGAATATACATTGCAATGACCATCCGGACAAGCACCTGTTCGTTCCGTTCTTGAGTATACTTTGCACATTAAAATGTAATTTCCGCTTGATGTAATTGTCGCTTCTATCCTTGAATACCTTCCTGCTCCCTGCGCATCATCATTGTACCATGAATTGACTCCGGGAGAAGTTTCATTCTTAAACAAAAATAATTCCGTATCACAATCCGGAAAATCATCTGATTTTTCTGTAGTGAAAATATATGTTTGACCTGCACTTAAATTGATTCGTTTGTTATATGTATGCGTCAGCGGAACATCATTCTTACAGTAATAATAATACTCATAATTGCTTGTATACCCGGAATCATTTTCTGATCGCTCATCTGAATCATCTACATTTTTAGAAGAACTCAGAACACCATCAGATACTTCCTCAACCGTCGCTGAAACATTCTCAAACATCATTGAAGAGATTAATGCTAATCCTACAAGAATAATCCTTTTTTTCATAAATACCCCTCCGTGAAAATCCTGTTCCTGTTGTAATAAATATAAGGAAAAATATGTTCTATTACACTTAAGATATCACTATTTCTTTGTTTTGTCAACGTATTTTCAGTACTTTACGTTCCCCTTTACCACAATATCATCATAACTAACAATAAATCCAGTGTTTTTTTAGCAATGTAGACATTAAAAATAAAGTCACCACCATGTTTTCTTTATCTACATCTGCTGACTCTGTAAAAAACAAACACTGTACAGAACGCACAACTCTCTGTTCTGTACAGTGTTTTATTTTTATATTCAGTTGTCCTCAGGGCCTAAAACGTCTGTTTTCTGTGAAACATAACGCCTGAGATGTGCAAGGTCGGAAAGATTTACTTCTCCGTCGCCATTCACATCAGCCGCCTTCAGCGCATTGCCTTCAAGTATGTTGTCTCCTATGAGATGAAGTGAAAGCAGTGAGAGATCTGTAAGATCAACTCTGCTGTCTGTATCTATATCACCATAAGACGTAGTCTTATCGTCTATGGAGTCTGTGAGTTCGATTATCTTTACGCTCCTGCAGGTAGCTCTCCAGTCGCTCTCAAACTGACTGTAAAGCTCCTTTGTTCCTGCCGGAACATATACGATAACATCACCCATGCCACAAAGTGCGTTCTTATAATCACATCCTGCAGGATCTGCTCTTCTGAAGGTTATTTCCGAGAGATTGACGCAGTCAGCAAACGGAGCGTCTGCCTTGATAACATTTTCGGGAATCACAAAGCTCTTAAGCGAAGCATTCGCTGAAAAAGCGTTTTTCTCTATGATTTCAAGTGACTCCGGAAGATCAGTTGCTTCAAAGGTACATCCGTAAAATGCCTCTGCACATATTTTTTTTATTCCTTCATGCCAGTATATCTTATTGATCTTAGTCTGCTGATAAAAAGCTTTTTCTCCGATAACACTGATTGAATTACCCGCTCCTGGGTCACTTGCAGCATAGTTATCATTTCCACGATACGCGAGAATAGTTGTATTTGCTCTGTCCAGCTTATAACCAGTTAAAGTAATTTCAAAATCTTCTCCTGTATCATAGGTTTCGATTTCTCTTATACCCCAGCTATGATTGTTAAAAACATCATACTGATCCTTTGCTACTGCAGGTACTCTTATCTTATCTACATTTATATCTTTTTCCAGATAATCATAGTCGGTTTCCCAATAATATTCAAAATCATTGTATACCTCCGAACGCTCCAGTGTTATCTCCTTAAGGTTATCAGAATATCTGAACGGGATATATGTATACCATATGTTTTTCGGAATAGTTATTTTCCGGAGAGCATCATTGTATCCGAAGCATGAATAGCAAAGCATCTCAACGCTTTCCGGAAGCTCTATATTCTCAAGCTGACATCCTGAAAAAGCATGCTCATCTATAACCTTAAGTCCTTCCGGAAAATTCACCTGCTCCAAATATTTATTTTCAAAAAACGCTTTTATCCCTATGGTCTCAACACCCTCCAGAACTGAAAATTCCTTTTCTTTTCTTCCTTGAGGATACCAGACAAGCTTTTTGGCTGATTTGTCATAAAGAACTCCGTCAGTTGAAGAATAATAAGCGTTATTCTCATCAACGTTTATTTCTTCAAGTGCATCGCAGGCATCTACAGTTATACGCTTTACCCCTGCAGGAATAGTAACTGAGGTAATAACAGGATTATCGAATATACATACTTCTGTTACTTTGTTACCATCAATAGTCTCAGGTATAATCAGCTCCTGCACCTTATCATCAGCTATATAAACAAAAGCTTCTTCCTTTTCCGAAAGTGGTTTTTTTACATACTTTACAGAATCGCGCGACGCAAAACTTGAACAAACAAACTCATACTCATGCTTTGTGTCATCCGGCACATAAACAGTCAGTTCACGACAGTAACGCAGCGCCTCTTTGTAATCGGCATCCGGATTTTCTCTGTTCATGAAGATTATTTCTTCAAGGTTTGAACATCCATAAAAGGAACGATACACATCTTCCACTCCTGCAGGAATAGTTACTGTTCTGAGTCTGTAATTTTCCCCAAAAGCCTCATCGCCAAGTATTTTCAGACTTTCGGGAAGTTCCAGTGTTCTTATCTGACAGTTCCAGAAAGCAGCTCTTCTTATTTTTTCTAACCCTTCAGAAAAGCTCACATTATGAACCGAACTATTGGCAATAGCTGAATCCTCTAACTCCCTGACCGTCGAAGGAATCACAATAGTCTCAAGATTCTTAGTTCCCGCCATAGCTGCTTTTTTTATAACTTCCGTTCCATCAGGGATTACAAACTCCGTATCCTTTTTGCTTCTGGGATAATGCAAAAGCTCCTTCCCCTGCTTATCATACAGAACACCATCAACCGAACTGAACAGGCTGTTTTCTTCATCTACAACTATGGTCTCAAGCAAAGGACACCCTGTTATCACAATTTCGCTCATCGTTTCGGGTAAAGTAACTTTTTTCAAGTATGGATAATCCTTAAGTTCTATTTTTTCTTCACCTGAGGATACAACAAGCTCTTCTACATT
>SVNR01000020.1 GCA_015066815.1 Ruminococcus sp. | reverse complement strand
TAACCGAGAAGCTGAGGTTTTTTTATATATACTTCCATGCGTGATGGATCCGCAGAAAAATCCTCCGCTCGTATAACATCAAAACTGCGATAATATTTTTTCACTTTTTCTCTGATAAATGAGAAAATGTTTTCTGCATTGATATGCGGCACGCTTTCTGAGCTGATAAAACCGCCTGCCTTCTGATTCTGTCCGCCTCCTGAGCCTATAGTATCCGTTATATACTTCGCCAGTTCCTGCGCCTTTATATCACTTATACAGCTTCTTACGGATATTTTTATTCCTCCGGAAATAAAACAGCATACAATACTGACATCAACAGTATCCACCTGAAGTACAAGATCGTTTATGTATCCGAGTATGTTCGGATCACATTCTCTTGCACATGTTACAGCAAAATGATACCGGTCATCATTTATCACGTTATTGAGTGCTTCAGCAGCCAGCTTGAGCTCATCTAAAGTAAGTACTGAATTTGTAAGCAGCATAATAAGCTCTTTGTCGTATACAGTAAAATCTCTGAGGTCTCTGTCAGCCGGATGATTTATTTCAGACATTCCGTTTGAGTCTGTAAAAAGACCATAATAGAGCGACGTTGCAAGTGGCCTGTTATCATTAAAATCATACCCTGCTTCTCTCAGCATTACAGAAATAATCGAAGAACAGCTTGCATACTCCGGTCTTATTTCGTACAGTCCGGAGCTGTTTTTTACTGAAATATGATGATCTACCGCCGCATAACAATGAGCATCAAAATCAGTCACGTTTTTTTCGCCATGTACGCAGTCTGCTGTTATAAGCAGCTGAGGCTTCTCAGAAAGCTCTTTTACATACTGTATCGGTATTCCGAGACGCTCTACCATAATAAGAAGGCTTGGCTTTGCTATTTGGTTTGTTCCGCTGTATATCAAACGGACCTTTTTATTATGACTTTTCAGAAAGCAGTACAAGCCATAACCCGAAGCTATAGTATCCGCATCAGGATAATCATGACACTGCACGATTATATTGTCAAAACTTAATAAATCATTTAATTTCATTTGATTACCTCATAAAAAAAGCGGAATTTATCTATATTATAGTGAATGTAAAAAAATTTTTTATGTTCCTATAATCAATTTTACACTTTTTTCTCGAATAAGTCAAACGTTTTTTAATGATAAGTATATTATTGTATAATAAAAATAAAAACATCCTCATACAAGCTGTTTTCAAGGCGTGTATGAGGATGTTTTATACATTAACCGGCTATTGTTGTTACTATCTCTGTTACCGGTTCACATGGCTCCGTCGAAAAGGACTCTGCTGCAGTTTCTCCAAGCTTATAATCTGCAGTACCTGTCACAGCATTTTCAAAGCTCATCGTAACTCCGAGATTTTTCATTTCGAACAATGATATAAAGCCTGTTTTCATATCTATATCAAGTACATATTCTCCTGTTTCATTTTCTCCGGTTATTTTCATCATGCCGTCCTCTTCATGTCCGCTCAGCTCGTCACCTTCTGCAAGCGTATCCACGGCAGTCATCAGGTTAGTAAGTATTGATTTTACAGGAAGAGCTTTTTTGGGAACTGTAAAGCTCAGACCTTTATATGAAGCTGAAGCATCATTTCCTGAAAACGAAAGCACGAGTCCGTCAAGACTGTCAGGAGAAGTAAAGCTTGCTTCCCAGACTCCCGACTCTATTCTTTTGAGTCTTCCTCCGAACTCAGTATCCTCATAAACCATCTTCATATCGCATTCAAAAGCCGAATCAAGATTTGCCTTTGCACTCTCCATGGTCGTTTTTTTGCCGCATCCTACAAAAGCTAAAGCTGTAAGCAGCATCGCAACTGTCAGTATAAAACGTTTCATAAAAACATCTCCATAAAAATATTTTTCTTATGAACGTCCTTGGTTTTAAGAAACTACTGTTTCCCGAACATCCTGCCACCGTCAGATATATCTTTCTGCCTCACAGAATACCTGTGATAATTCGTTTATGATATCTGTCGGAAGCATACCGTGCATGGAATATTTTTTTGCTGCTTCATCACCTGCTTTTCCATGAATATACACTCCGGCTGCAGCAGAACTGACAAGAGATATCCCCTGCGCCGCAAACGACGCTATTATACCTGCGAGAACATCTCCGCTGCCTCCTGTGCTCATACCGGGATTTCCTGTTGTATTTACATAAACAGTACCGTTCTGTGCAATCAGTGTTCCTGCGCCCTTGAGGACAAGTACAGCGTTTTTATGCAGCCTTGTAAACTCAAGACACTTTCCGAGCCGGTCATTCTGTATCCCGGAAGCAGGTAATGAAAATATTCTTCCCATCTCACCGGGATGAGGAGTGAGCACGATACCTGCTTGTGCCTTGTCTATAACTTCGGTGCAATCCGCTATACAGTTTATTCCGTCTGCGTCAAGTATTATCGGACAAGCCGAATTTTCTATAAGAGTCCTTACAAGCTTCCGGGTCTCCGATGTATTTCCAAGACCGCAGCCTATCAGCATAGCGCTTGATTTTTCGGAAAGACAAATGATATTGTCAGCGTTTGCTGATGTATAAAAGCCTTCACTGTCAGTTTCCGTGTTTATATAAACAGGCTCCGGAAAAGCAGCTGCAAACGACGCTATGTTTTCAGCCGGCATACACTGTTTCAGAAGGCCAAGTCCTGAACGCAGTGCCGCTCTTGCTGAAAGCATAGCCGCACCGGGCATAGAACTACTGCCTGTAACACTCAGCAGCGTACCATATGTTCCCTTGTTTGAATCAGCACTTCTTTTTTTTAGCATGCCCGAAACGAATATATCGCTTAACTCCTCTATAACAGCGCCTTCTGCAGTACAGCCTTCAGGTATACCTATATCCACCGGAATTATCTTTCCGCAGTATTCTCTGAGCGGATACTGCGTCATACCAAACTTCCTGAAACCAAACGTTATAGTATAGTCAGCCTGGAAGCAACCCTCGGAAACAGCTCCTGTCTGTGCATTTCCACCGCTCGGAATATCCACAGCTATCCTGACAGCTTTGGTGTTTATATTGAAAAGCGAAGCTATACCTGCATCAAGACTTCCATGAAACCCTGTTCCGAAGATTCCGTCTACAATAACGTCAGCTTCTGTTACTGCTGCCTTTATTGCATCGTATCCTGTATGAACTGTCACGCCGTCCATCAGCGCAAACGCCGCTCTTGCAGTCTCTGTCTGCGGTATTCCGCACAGAAGTGCAGCACAGGCACTTATCCCTTTGTTTTTGAGATACTGTGCTGCCACAAAGCAGTCACCGCCGTTATTGCCTGAACCGCAAAGGAACAATACTTTACAGGCTCCATTGTTTTTCATAAGAGTCTCTGTGAACTGTCCGAGTGCGGTTCCTGCATTTTTCATAAGCTGAAGATAGGAAACTCCCTGCTCATCCGACTTTCTTTCCAGTTCTTTCATCTGTGCTGTAGTTACTGTTTTCATCTTTTACATCCTCTTCTCATCATTTTCCAGAAAAAATATTTTCCCAGAGTTCAAAAAACTTTTCTGAAAAACTTTTCTTCTCCTCTTTTTTTATATCAGTTCCCTCGCTTGTATAAAGCTCCGAACGACCTATATGTACTCCCTCACAGTAATAATCAACATAACCCGCATGCGTTCCTTCTTCTACAGGCGCATACATAAAATGTCTTATGTTTATTTCTTCGGTTATATCAGGTATCTCGCTTTTTTTTATTCCTATCGAAACTGAATCGTCCGTACGCAGTCTCAGCTTATCCTTTTCGCCTCCGACTACATCTATCGTCTGCTCTGAGAGCGGAATCACATACTTCTCAGTCTGCGAAAAGCCCTTGTCATACAAAGCAGCATGGTCGCTGTAATCGTTAGGATCGTTTAATGTAACACATATAAGTGAAACACCGTTTCTTTCACACGAGGACACAAGACATCTTCCGGCTTCATCTGTAAAACCGGTCTTTACGCCGTTGACTCCTTCATACATAGACAGAAGCTTGTTTGTATTTTTGAGCCATCTGTCATAAGGCGGATTTCCGAACGAAAGCTTCATAGTCTGTTTTGAGCATATATCAGCAAAATCCTTGTTTTTTAACGCTTCACGAGCAAGCAGCGCCATATCGTAAGCTGATGCTCCGTGCCCTTCTGCCTCAAGTCCTGACGGAGTCACAAAACAAGTCCGCGTCATACCTATTGCCTCAGCCCGTTCATTCATCATTTTTGCAAATCCCTCGAACGAACCTCCGAGCAGAACTGCTGCGGCATTTGCAGCGTCATTTCCTGAAGGAAGAAGCATACCTATAGTCAGAGCACGCTTGGTTACTATATCCCCCTCCACAAGTCCCATAGATGAGCCTTCGGTCTTTATTGCTTCCGGATCCACAACAAACGGCTTATCAAGCTCACCGCTCTCAAGGCACAGCAAAGCAGTCATTATCTTCGTAGTGCTTGCCATAGGCAGCTTCATATCCGGATCTTTCTCATATAGTACACGTGCAGTATTCTTTTCTATAAGTACGTAGGATTTTGCTGATATTCCTGCAACTCCCTCAGCATAACATGTACCTGACGGTATCATGAACAATACTGCAGCAAATATACTGCAAAGCTTCTTCATCATAAAATTAATTTACCTCCATACAAAGCGTATATACATATACACTATATGAAGGTAAATCAATATTAATTCATATTTTTTCAGTCTTTGTTCTGAACGTTTTCCTTCTGTTCTTCAGGTGCAGACTTTTTCTTTTCGCAGTCCTTATCCTTGTCCTTACCTACGAGAACGGCTATCTTATCCAGAAGATCAGGTAATGTAGATATCATTGCGTTTTCTTTGGTTGCGTTTACAGACATCTGAAGAAGTTTTACATCACCCTTAGGAGATACGCAGATAAACGCAAGCGGCTGAACGGAAACTCCTGCACCCGCTGCTCCACCGAAAAGCTCCTTCTGCTGCTTTGAAGGAAGATCCGAACCGCCCGATGCAAATCCGAACGAAACCTTTGAAACAGGGATTATTGTTGCTCCCTCAGGTGTAGATATAGGGTTACCTATAATAGTATTTACGTCTATCATTTCCCTGATCTTTTCAATTGTTGTTCCCATCAAACCATTAACCTGATGATTACTCATTTTTAAACACTCCTTATTATTCTTTTTCTTCTGACTTTTTTTGTTTTTTGTTTTTAACGGAAACAATCCCGATCTCAGATATGTCAGAAGAATACCCAGAGCGGCGATTATCCCTGTTCCCAGTTTTAACTTCAATGAAAAACCGAAGTTGTATATACTGTTATTATTGTTATATTTTAAGCCTATATTCACATTATCCACAGATGTTCTGAAATATGAGGAAATAAAAGCCAGTATATTATATACTCCTGCACTTACAAGTCCGTATCTTATAGCACAGTCATATGCATCCTCGTGAGCCACAACAAAATCAACATTTATCTTTGAAAATCTTATGTTTCCGATAAGCCTAAGTATATGCTTTTCTGATGCCTTTATAAAATCAATAATAGCCTCTGCCTTTTCAAGAATATCAGATACAGATTGTTTTTTCTTCTTCTTTTTCCTGACTTCAGACCCGGACTTTTTTTTGTTTTTATCCGGCTTATCAGCATCAACTGTCTTTATTTCTTTTTCAGGTTTGTTTTTCTGTTTCTTTTTGTCTTTCTTTTTTACACTGTCACTTGATAATAGCTTGATACCGGAATACCTTACACAATAATCAAGCTTTCCCGAATTATATCCGATATCAACTACAGCATAAAGATTAAAAAGGATCGTCAGAATCACAAGGATAATCAACATTACAAGCAACGCAGTATCACTCCCTGTTATCAAATAAAGTAGTCTGCTCCGAATCCTGTTCTTTTAGCGGCGGCAGCTCCGAAAGTGAAGAAATACCAAAGCATCTTAAAAAATTCTTTGTTGTTTTATATGCGATAGGTCTTCCCGGAACTTCAAGTCGTTCAGCCTCTTCAATAAGTCCTTTTTCTACAAGCTTATTCATAACTGCAGAGCTGTCAACGCCTCTTACAGTTTCTACAAAGCTTTTTGTTACAGGCTGGTTATATGCTACAACAGCAAGTGATTCGAGTGCTGCAGATGAAAGCGCAGCATTTCTTCCTGTTTCAAAAGCTCTCTTCACATACGGCGAATACTGCTTGCGCGTCGCAAGCTGATACGAGTCATCAAGTCTGAGAACCTGCAGTGATGAATCTGCTTCATCGTATCTGTCGTTAAGAAGACGTATTATTTTGTCAAGCGACTGCAGCTCTATTCCGCTCGCCTCTGAAAGCTGTTCAGCAGCTATAGGCTCGCCATAGGCAAAAAGTATAGCTTCAACAGCTGAAATTTTTTCAACAAAGCTCATGAGCTTTTCCTTTCTTTTCGTTTTCCGATAAACGAAATAGTAGTGTTATCATCGCTTATATATATTCTTCCGGACTTTGTAAGCTCAAGCACTGCCAGAAAAGTTGCGACTCTCTCTGAACGGTCAGTAATGTTGTCATACAGACCCTCCATATCAGCAGTACCGGTCCTGTAGAGCTGCTTTAGGATATATATAACCTTAGTGGTAACAGAATACATCTTATGTTTTACTATTACTTTAAATCTGTCATCAGGACCCGTCTCAGCAACAGGGAGCTTTTTAAGACTTATGTTATTAAACGCAGCTACAAGAATCGATGGATCATGCTTTCGTTTATATACAGCCTCTGTTTTTATTTTCGCCTGTTTTCTTACAAATATTTCATTTCCGCAAAATATTTTTGCAAGAGCTTCTGCTGTTTTTTTGCAAAGAGCATATTCTATAAGTGCGCCGCTCAGCTCTTTCTTTTCTTCCTCTGCCTCCTCAGGAGCCGGAAGAAGAGAAAGGGTTTTTATATATATCAGTCTTGCAGCCATTTCGAGAAATTCTCCGGCAAGCTCCAGATCGTGTTCCGCACACTGATCAAGATATAATAAATACTGCTCAAGCAGCACAGTGATCTCAATATCGTTTATATCAAGCTTATGCTTGCTTACAAGATGCAGCAGAAGATCAAGAGGACCTTCAAAAATCTCAAGCTTAAAAGATATTTTGTTCATCATAACTTATTACACTACCTGAAAAATACACCCAGAACTGCTGACGCAAGTTCTGTCATCAAAGAAATTATTCTGGAGCTTATAATATCTATAAACGATCCGAGAGGACCTGCATAGACAAGCAGGATAACTATCAGCGGAATATAGTGAATATATCTTGATATCCTCCATATAAACTTTACAGGTAAAAACATCATAAGAATATCCCATCCGTCAAATCCCGGAACAGGAAGCAGCAAAAAAACTGCAAGTCTTATATTGAGTAAGGCTATACTTGCAAAAATCTGTACAAAAGCATTGTTTATACCGGCATATCCGGCAATCATCACACCAAAAACAAGAATAAGTGCAAGCAGCAGATTAGCTGCAGGACCTGCAAGAGCAACCGCTATCATAGCAAGCCGTGGATTTTTTGTTTTGAACTTCCTTGGGTCTATGGAAGCGCTTTTTCCCCATCCAAAACCTAAAAGCATCATAAATATACAGCCCATAAGATCCATATGAGCAAAAGGGTTAAGCGTAAGCTTTCCCTCAAGTACCGGAGTATCATCGCCAAGCTTCACAGCCATACGGTTTCTCGCATACTGTCGTACAGGAAAGACTGTAAATACCATAAGCGCTCTTACCAGTATATTTAATAACAACTGACTCATTTGTAAGACTTCTCCATTCTTTTTATATATATTTTTTCAGATACTAATTATTATTGTACTGTAAATCAGATAAAAATGCAAGTGATTTACAGAAAATTTCACGCCATTTCCTTTTTGAGCCTTATATCATGCTCATAGGAGTATTTTCTTATTTTTCTGCATACAGACCGGAAAAGTCAGCTTTCTGAATTTTTAAGTGAAGACAAAAGCTCATTTTTTGAGTACTATAGTAGTTGCACATATGGATTTAAAAATGATATAATATGTATTGTTGTCTTATAGCAACAAACTAAAGCACAAACGGAGAAAGATTTTTTATGACGAAAAAACTAAAAGGAAGCCTTCTTCTGCTTCTTGCCGCAATTATATGGGGAACAGCCTTTGTCGCACAGAGCGAAGGAATGAATTACGTAGAGCCGTTTACATACAATGCAGTACGCACTCTTCTTGGTGGTATTGTTCTTGTTCCGGTCGTTTTTATAGCAGAAAGATTCCGGAACCGCTCTGAAACAGAAGCGGACAAAAAAGCCTCTCTTAAAACCACTGTAACCGGAGGAAGCATATGCGGAATATTTCTTTTCCTGGCAAGCTCGCTTCAGCAAAGCGGTATAAGCATGACGACTGCCGGAAAGGCCGGGTTTATAACATCGCTTTATATAATCATTGTTCCGCTTATCGAGTTTGTTCTTCTAAAAAGATCCTCCTTAAAAATCTGGTTAAACGTTCTTCTTGCAGCTGCCGGCTTCTATCTTCTATGCATAGGTGAAGGGTTTAAAATATCACGGGGAGATATTCTGGTTCTTTTCAGCGCGCTGTTTTTTGCGTTTCATATTATCATAGTAGATTTTTTCAACAAAAAAAATACCAACGGAATACTTATGTCATGCATTCAGTTCTTTACCGCCGGATTACTTATGGCAGTATCAATGTTTATCTTTGAAAAACCGTCACTCAACGCTGTACTGAACGCCAGATACACAATTCTTTATGCCGGAGTTATGTCCTGTGGCATCGCATATACTTTTCAGATTGCAGGACAGCGTAACACTCCACCTGCAACAGCAACTCTCATAATGAGCCTCGAATCTGTTTTTGCTGCTCTTTCCGGATGGCTTCTGCTTGGTGAAAAGCTCTCTGCAAAAGAATTTTCAGGGTGCGTTCTTGTATTTGCAGCAGTAATAATAGCACAGCTTGTCCCTGATTATGCTGTACGCTCTCAAAACAAAAAGCAAAGCAAATCATGACAAAGCCGTACTTTTTTTATCAATACATCAAGCTGAAATTTATGCCAATTATGTTTTTAAAAAAATTTCAGAAAACACTTGCATTTTCCCTGAAAATATGATAAAATATTTAAAGCGTTCCTGAAAACTCTATATGTTTAAGGATGAAAAAATGTATTGAGTTTTCAGCAACGCTAATGCTTCACAGCATTGACTTATATTGTTGAAGGAGGTGCGCAAAATGGCAAAATGTGAAATCTGCGGAAAGGGCGTAACTTTTGGTATCAAGGTTTCTCACTCACACAGACGTACAAACAGAACATGGAAGCCAAACGTAAAACGCGTTAAGGCTATCGTAAACGGTTCTCCTTGTCATATATACGTATGCTCAAGATGTCTGCGTTCCAACAAGGTGACTCGTGCAGTCTGATCCTTATCTGATTAAAAAAATCTCCGTTCTCTTCCAAGAGAACGGGTTTTTTTATTTATATTATATGTATATGTTCAAGAAAAAAACGTATCTTCAGCCATAGCCAAAGTGCGTTTTTGAGGTTTATTTTGAAGCAATAAGGAATTTTATTTTTATTCCCATATCTGAGAACATTTTTTCGTGTTCCGTTTCCGTGTTTTCTTCAAAGCCGCTGCTGTGAAGATCATGAGTTATGTATTTTATGCTGTAACCTGTCTCGTTAAAGTATTCTATTGACTCCTCGAACAGCTCATCATCATCTGTTTTGAACCAGATCTCACCTGTATCTGACAGAAACTCCTTGTACCACTGAAGCTTCTTAGGATATGTCAGTCTTCTTTTCTTGTGCTTACCGCGCGGCCATGGATTACAGAAGTTGATATATATTCTGTCTATAGAATCGCTTTTTTCAAAAACCTCGTCTATTTTTTCGATGTTGTGAACCAGCAGCTTAACGTTATTTATTTCGCTTATACCTGCCTTTTCAAACTCAGAAACGGTTTTTCTTCTGGCATATGCCGTCATCTCGCTTT
Organism: Ruminococcus sp.; assembly: GCA_015066815.1. GTDB lineage: Bacteria > Bacillota > Clostridia > Oscillospirales > Ruminococcaceae > HUN007. The sequence continues at coordinate 37,678 of SVNR01000020.1, read as the reverse complement.
TTATATCAATAGCGATATAGTTTATGTCCTGGTTTTTTACCGATACCTGTGAAATAAAACCACCTTTTCCACATCCGAGTTCAACATGCAGAGGCTGATCCTTTTTAAAGGATCCTCTCCATTTTCCTTTAAGAACCGACGGCTCCTTTACGCAGAACTCACACGCCTCAAGTTCAGGTCTTGCCCATGGCTTTCTTCTTATTCTCAAAACAATCATGCCTTTCTGGTATTTTTCATTTTTTCGACGTATAACATTATTATATCATTTTATATGAGAAAAATCAATTGTGATGTACGTGAAGTTTGATAATAAATGTCATAAGTGAATTTTCAAAGTAAACGCAACACCTTCAAAGTAAATGCAAGAGTGTTGCGTTTACTTTGAAAATTCGCTTCATCCTGCAGTTTATTTATCAAAAAATATTTTCTTGACATAAAATACTATTTGAAGTATAATATCTTATATACGTTTATGTAAAAAACATATTTTTCAACGTATCGGAGGAAAAATGCAACATATATACATATCGTTTCTTGACAACACCGTTTTCGAGCTCTTCTATTATTTTCTCTGGTGGTCGGTCTTCGGATGGTTCATGGAGGTAATAGTCAGAACGCTCGAAACAGGAGGCTTCGAGAACCGCGGATTTCTCAACGGTCCCATATGTCCTATATACGGCTTCGGTGTGATTATGATAACTCATTTTCTCGCTCCCTTTAAGGAAACTATTTTACCTCTGTATATTCTCTCCGCGCTTATCTGTACTTCCTTTGAGCTTTTTGTAGGTATTCTTCTTCAGAAGCTCTTTCACGCAAAATGGTGGGATTACTCTGAGGAAAGATTTAATTACAAAGGCTTTATATGTCTGAGGATATCACTTCTCTGGGGAATAGGCTCTGTCCTTGTAATATGCGTTGTTCAGCCTGCAATAGAAAAAGTAGTTGCAAAAATACCGTTTTTAGCAGGCAACATATTTGCAGCCTTTATTCTGGTGATCTTAGCTATTGATATATCCGCAACTCTCTCTGATATCAGGCAGTTCAATATGAGTCTCAAGCAAATCGATAATATCGCCTCGATACTCCGTGAAAAATCAATCGCACTCGGAGAAAATATATCCGATGAAGTTCTCAATCTCAACGCAAAGTATGAAAAGCTATCCGAACAGATAAAATCCTCCCGACTCGTAAAGGCGTTTCCTACAATGAAGCCTTTAAACTACACAAATACATTCAGAATAATCAAAAGCAAACTCAACAATAAGTTTGACATAGATGATTATGATGAAAAGTATGAAAACACCAAGCTTATTATAGAAAACAAAGTTCCGGTAAAAGAAAACAAATAAACAAAAAAGATTATCACCTATTAAATGTGGTAATCTTTTCTTTTTTTGTTTTTGAATTTTTAAAAAATACTATGCCAATACTTATTATAAGTTATTAAAAATATGTAAACGAAAAATATACTTTTTCTTTTACATATTAGCCCACTAACGTATTCAGCGGATGTGCAAGGCAGTATTAATAAATTAATTATAGTGAGTAATAGTTAAATTTATTTTTGACTTTCACTATATAATCTGAAAGGATCAGAACCTATGGCTTATAATAAAGTTGTTATATCCGGAATCAATACATCAAAGCTTACCGTACTCAAGGAAAGTGAAAAAATGGCTCTTCTGAAGGAGCTTAAGGAAACAGGCAGCAAGGAAGCAAGAGACAAGCTTGTAAACGGAAATCTCAGGCTTGTACTGAGCGTAATACAGAGATTTGCCGGTCGTGGCGAAGATATAGATGACCTTTTTCAGATCGGAGTTGTCGGACTTATCAAGGCCATAAACAACTTCGATATGACTAAAGATGTTCGTTTTTCCACTTATTGTGTTCCTATGATATCAGGAGAGCTGCGAAGATTTCTAAGAGACTACAGTTCTGTCAAGGTAAGCCGTTCTCTCAAGGATCTTGCTTACAAATCAATGCAAGCCAAAGAACAGCTTATGATAAAAAATCAGAAAGAACCTACAGCACAGGAAATTGCAGACTATATCGGAGCACCAAGAAGCGAGGTAGTCATGGCGCTTGAAAGCATAAGTGATCCTGTTTCACTCTACGAGCCTGTATACTCGGATTCAGGAGACACACTTTATGTTCTTGATCAGATAAGCGATAAAAACAGCGTTGAAAACTGGCTTGACGAGATTTTTCTCAGAGAAGCCATAAAAGCTCTTCAGCCGCGCGAAAAAAAGATCCTGTATATGCGTTTTTTTCAGGGAAAAACACAGGTAGAAGTAGCAAACGAAATAGGCATATCACAGGCACAGGTTTCACGCCTTGAAAAAGGCGCACTCAGTCGTATAAAAGGTGAAACGGAATAAAATCAAAAAACCGGATGAAAAAATCATCCGGTTTTTTATTTTTAATATAATTCTATTACTTAACCATGCTTGCTATTTCGTCAGCGAAGTTTTCTTCCTTCTTTTCGATACCTTCACCGCGCTCATAACGAACAACATCTACAACCTTGATAGAAGCGCCGAGCTTCTTAGCTTCTGCATCAACGTATTCCTGAACTGTGAGCTTATCATCCTTAACGAATGCCTGCTCAAGGAGACAGTTTTCCTTGTAGTACTTTTCAACCTTACCGTCAACGATCTTAGCCTTAACCTGTTCAGGCTTGTTTGCCATCTTAGGATCTTCAGCCATCTGAGCGAGCATGATGTCTCTTTCCTTCTGGATAACTTCAGCAGGAACCTGCTCACGGCAGAGATATGGTGCGCTGAGAGCTGCTGACTGCATTGCAACGTCCTTACCGATAGCTGCGATAGCATCGTTTGAAAGCTCTGTCTCAAGCTTAACCATAACGCCGATGCTTCCGCCGTTGTGGATGTATGAAGCGAGCTTTCCTTCGAATCTTTCGAAACGACGGATATCGATGTTCTCTCTGATCTTCATACCAGCAAGCTCTGTAAGAGCTTCTGCTACTGTACCTGCACCACCGCTGATTGGAGCTGCCTTAAGTGCTTCAACGTCAGCAGGATTCTTTTCTATGATTGTGTTTGCTACTGCGTCAACAAAGCTTCTTACATCATCTGTGTTTGCAGCAAAGTCTGTCTCTGTGTTTACTTCGAGAAGTACACCAATTTCTCCGGATACGATAGCCTTAACAACACCTTCAGCAGCAACTCTGCCACTCTTCTTAGCCTGTGTTGCAAGTCCCTTTTCTCTGAGGAACTCTATAGCCTTATCCATATCGCCATCGTTTTCCTCAAGAGCCTTCTTACAGTCCATCATTCCGACGCCTGTTCTCTTCATAAGATCTTTAATTTCTGAAACGGATGCTTTACCCATCGTTATTACCTCCTGTAATATTGTAAAAAATATATTTGAAAAACTCAACACTAAAAAACCCGAATCTTAGGTCATCTTATAAAAAGACACAGCTGCAATTCGGGTTCTTGGTTATGTGATTATTCTGCAGATTCTTCTTTTTCTTCTTCAGCGGCAGCTACTTCAGCCTCGCCCTGTTCACCCTGTCTGCCTTCGATGATAGCATTAGCCATAGCGCCAGCAATAAGCTTAACTGCTCTGATAGCATCATCGTTACCTGGGATAACGTAGTCAACTTCATCCGGATCACAGTTTGTATCTACGATAGCAACGATCGGAATGTTGAGCTTCTTAGCTTCTGCAACAGCGATCTTTTCCTTTCTTGGGTCAACGATAAATAAAGCGCCAGGAAGCTTCTTCATTGTCTTGATACCGCCAAGGAACTTTTCAAGCTTTTCGATCTCGAGTGTGAGGTTGCTTACTTCCTTCTTTGGTAAGAGTGCAAATGTGCCATCCTCTTCCATCTTTCTGAGCTGTTCAAGTCTCTTGATTCTGTTCTTTATTGTCTCGAAGTTAGTCATCATACCGCCGAGCCAACGAGCGTTTACATAGTGAGCGCCTGCACGGATAGCTTCTTCCTTAACGGAATCACCAGCCTGCTTCTTTGTACCTACGAAAAGTACAGACTCGCCCTGAGCTGAGATGTCACGGATGAACATGTAAGCTTCTTCGAGCTTCTTAACTGTCTTCTGGAGATCGATAATATATATACCGTTTCTCTCTGTGAAGATATAAGGTGCCATTTTTGGGTTCCATCTTCTTGTCTGGTGTCCGAAGTGTACGCCGGCTTCAAGAAGCTGTTTCATTGATACTACTGCCATTGTGTAGTTCCTCCTGTTAAATTGGTTTTGATTATTCCCTCCGCTGGTCTTAGCTTGCAGATAACCTTTCTCTTTGAAAGGCACCAATCTGCAAAATCACCAACGTGCGAATTGCTTAAATATTATACCATATTTTTTTACTCTTTTCAATAGACCTGAGAATCAATAATCAAACAAATTTTTATATACAAACTTCTTGCTTTTTATGAAATTCGCTGGTTTAACTCCTGTTTTTGATTGATAAGACCCGGTTTCAGGAGAAATAAGCAGCGTTTCCTGTCCTATGACTTTTATTTCACTGCATCTGATAACATAGTCAGGTTCCTTTTTATAGAGACCGAAAAATCCTCTCCGGCCATATATTATGAGCGAAAGAATTTCTGAGGTTTCCGGATTTATCTCAGCGTCATCTATAAAACCAAGCTTTTCTCCTGTCCTGATATCTATAACCTCTTTTTTCTTCAGGTCCGATATACTGCACACCATACCGTTCATCAGTCCTTTTCATAAGAAGCTGTTTTTATCCCACTATATACTTACGCTTGCTTTATTTGTTTTATTACTTTTTTATCGGATAATCAGATATTCTGAGCCTTTTTTCTGCATTTTTGATTCTTTCATCTGTCGGAGGTGATATTCCTTCAAGAGCATACTTTATACCGAGGTTTTCCCACTTGAAAAGTCCCAGAGTATGATATGGCAGAACCTCTACTCTCTCTACGTTTTTAAGTCCTGCTATAAACTCTCCGAGCTCATCAAGGTCCTCATCAAAGTCACTGTTTTCCGGCACAAGCACATGTCTTATCCATACAGGCTTTTCTATCTCAGAAAGATATCGTGCCATATCAAGAATATTGTCGTTTTTCTGTTTTGTCAGTTCAAGATGTCTCTCAGGATTTATTTCCTTTATGTCAAGTAACAGAAGATCTGTATACTTCATCAGTTCGTTGAATTTTGAGAAAAAAGGTTCTTCTCTTGTAAAAGGATTTCCCGATGTATCAATAGTTGTGTGGATTCCCTTTTCCTTTGCGAGTCTGAAGAACTCAATTAAAAAATCAATCTGAAGAAGCGGTTCTCCGCCACTGACAGTTATTCCGCCGTTATTCCCCCAATAATTCTTGTACCTGATCACTTTTTTCAGAAGCTCTTCAGGTGTCAGCTCCTCCCCACCCTTTGATGCCCATGAATCAGGGTTATGGCAAAACTTGCAGCGCATATCACAGCCTTTTAAAAATACAACATAACGTACTCCGGGGCCATCTGCTGCTCCGAAGCTTTCAAAAGAATGAATTTTTCCGATTGTAGCACTCATGCTTTTTCTCCTTTTTTTCTGAAAAAAATTTTTTGTACCTTCTATATTTTTCGCTTACACAAGCTTTTTATCCGTTTTTTACACAAAAAATCCGCACAAACCTCAGGTCTGTACGGATTTTTATCAGTGCTGTATCAAATCAAATCAGATTACATTGACTTGTGGCATGTTCTCTTGATAACGTCCATCTGCTGTTCGCGTGTAAGATCGATAAACTTAACAGCGTAGCCAGATACACGGATTGTAAAGTTAGCGTATTCTTCCTTCTCAGGATGCTCCATAGCATCGATGAGCTTTTCTGTACCAAATACGTTTACGTTTACGTGGTGAGCACCCTGATTGAAGTAACCGTCAAGAGCTCTTACAAGATTATTGATTCTCTCTTCAGTGTTGTTTCCGAGAGCGTCAGGGCTGATAGTCTGAGTATTAGAAATACCGTCAAGAGCCCACTCGTAAGGAATCTTAGCAACTGAGTTGAGTGAAGAAAGAAGACCGTTCTGCTCTGCGCCGTAGCTTGGGTTAGCACCAGGAGCAAATGGTTCGCCTGCCTTACGTCCGTCAGGAAGTGAACCTGTTGCCTTACCGTAAACAACGTTAGATGTGATAGTAAGGATTGATGTTGTCGGCTCAGAATCTCTGTATGTGTGTCTCTTCTTAATCTTAGAGAGGAATGACTTGAGGAGATCGATACCGATCTGGTCTGCTCTGTCATCATCGTTACCATACTTAGGGAAGTCGCCTTCGATCTCATAATCGATAACTATACCCTGTTCATTACGGATAGTCTTAACCTTAGCATACTTGATAGCAGAAAGTGAGTCGATAACGTGTGAGAAGCCTGCAATACCTGTTGCAAATGTTCTTCTTACGTCTGTATCGATAAGAGCCATTTCTGCTGCTTCGTAGTAGTACTTGTCGTGCATGTACTGGATAAGGTTGAGTGTATTTACGTAGAGACCTGCGAGCCAGTCCATCATTACGTCATACTTCTTCATAACCTCATCATAGTCAAGGTACTCTGAAGTAATCGGCTGATACTGAGGACCAACCTGTGCAAATGTCTTTTCATCAACACCACCGTTTATAGCGTAAAGGAGACACTTAGCAAGGTTAGCACGTGCTCCGAAGAACTGCATTTCCTTACCTGTCTGTGTAGCAGATACACAGCAGCAGATAGAGTAGTCATCGCCCCATACCGGCTTCATAACGTCGTCGTTCTCATACTGGATAGAGCTTGTTTCTATTGAAATGTATGAAGCATACTTCTTGAATGTTTCCGGAAGAGCAGCTGAGTAAAGAACTGTAAGGTTCGGCTCTGGTGAAGGACCCATGTTTTCAAGTGTATGAAGGAATCTGAAGTCTGTCTTTGTAACCATGTGACGTCCGTCAACACCGATACCGCCGACTTCGAGTGTAGCCCATACCGGGTCACCTGAGAAGAGCTCGTTATATGATGGAATTCTTGCGAACTTAACCATTCTGAACTTCATAACCATGTGGTCGATAAGTTCCTGAGCTTCGGACTCTGTAAGTATACCGGCAGCAATATCACGCTGAATATAGATATCGAGGAATGTAGATACACGACCTACAGACATAGCTGCACCGTTCTGTGTCTTGATAGCTGCGAGGTAACCGAAGTAGAGCCACTGAACTGCTTCCTTAGCGTTCTGAGCCGGCTGTGAGATATCGAAACCATAGATCTCAGCCATCTTCTTCATACCCTGAAGTGCTCTGATCTGATCAGAAAGCTCTTCTCTCTGACGGATAACTTCATCTGTCATTGTTCCGTCGCCGCAGTTAGCCTTATCAGCTTCCTTTTCCTTGATAAGGAAATCAATACCGTAGAGTGCAACTCTTCTGTAGTCGCCTACGATACGGCCACGACCATAAGTATCAGGAAGACCTGTGATGATGTGGCTCTTACGAGCAGCTCTTATTTCAGGAGTATACGCATCAAATACACCCTGGTTGTGTGTCTTGTGGTATTCTGTAAAAATCTTGTGAAGCTCAGGATTTGGTGTGTAGCCGTAGTTTGTGCAAGCTTCCTCAGCCATCTTGATACCGCCGAAAGGCATGAAAGCTCTCTTGAGCGGCTTGTCTGTCTGGAGACCTACTACCTTTTCGAGCTCCTTCATAGATTCATCTATATATCCCGGACCATAAGCTGTAAGACCTGTAACTATCTCTGTTTCACAATCGAGAACGCCACCCTTTGCTCTGGCTTCCTTCTGAAGCTCCTGAAGTCTACCCCAGAGCTTGTCTGTAGCTTCTGTAGGTCCTGCAAGGAATGATTCATCGCCGTCATATGGAGTATAGTTCTTCTGTATAAAATCACGAACGTTTACTTCCTGACGCCACTTGTTACCTTCAAATCCATTCCATTGTTTAAAATCAACCATGTTTAAAAACCTCCTATAAACTTGCCTAAGACATATGTCTTAATACATCGTCTTCAGCCAATCTGAGCATCCGGTGTCTCCTCTTGTCAAGAAATCAAAGAAATTGCACTACATCATTCTATGAGAAAAAGTCAGAGCATTATACCCCGGACCAGTAAACGGCTGCAGACAGAACTGCTGCAGAAAAATTTAATTTTTTCTGTAACTGTGTATGTCCGCATAAGAATACGGAAATACCGGATAATCAGAACCGATATTTTTTTACTCATAAAAAACGTAAAGCGCAACTCAACCGAGCGCTCCGTTGTCTTAATTCATTTTACCACTATCACCACACTTAGTCAATCGGAATATTAAACATATTTAAACATGAATTCAATCGCTTTATTGTTTATTTTGTCGTGAGATTTATTTTTCTATAAAACAAAAATCAAAAATGCGTACCACAATGTGATACGCATTTTTTTTATTTTTATTTTGAATTTCCGGAGTGAACGCTTATTCGGTTCAGCGCTCTCTTGAGCTTGAGTTCTGCATAGCGCAGCTCCTTGTCGCTCTTCTCCTGTTTCATTTTTTCACGTGCCTCTTCAGCGGAGCGATTTGCCCATTCGATGTCTATTTCATCAGCCCACTCTATTGCCTCCGCAATAATAGTGGTTTTCTCAGCAGATACCTTGATAACACCGCTTGATATAGCAGCTATCCGGTATTCTCCGTCTTTCATTATGCTGACCGGTCCGGATGGCAGTGCACCGGCAAAGCTTTCGTGCCTTGCGAGTATACCCATATCACCCTCTGTAGTCCTTACAATAAGACGTTCTGCCTCGTCATCATAAAATATCTTTTCGGGCGTGATTATCTGTAATCTGAATGAAGCCATTATTCATCACCCTTTTCGGATTTTGCCTTTTCCACAGCCTCGTCGATTGTTCCTACAAAAAGGAACGCAGATTCAGGAAGATTGTCGTGAAGACCCTCGATTATTTCCTTGAAGCCTCTTATTGTTTCTCTTATAGGTACGTATTTTCCCTTCATACCTGTGAACTGTTCAGCAACTGAGAACGGCTGTGAAAGGAATCTCTGAATCTTACGGGCACGGTTTACGATAAGCTTATCTTCATCAGAAAGCTCATCCATACCCATGATAGCGATAATATCCTGAAGCTCACGATATCTCTGAAGTATGCTCTGCACGCTTCTTGCTACATCATAGTGTTCCTGACCAACTATCTCAGGGCTCAGGATTCTTGATGTACTCTCAAGCGGATCAACTGCAGGATAAATACCGAGTGAAGCTATCTGTCTTGAGAGAACCGTTGTTGCGTCAAGATGCGCAAACGTTGTTGCAGGCGCAGGGTCTGTAAGGTCATCGGCCGGAACATATACTGCCTGAACTGATGTGATAGAGCCCTTGTTTGTAGAGGTTATTCTCTCCTGAAGAGCACCCATTTCGGTGGCAAGTGTAGGCTGATATCCAACAGCTGAAGGCATACGTCCGAGAAGCGCTGAAACCTCAGAGCCTGCCTGAGTAAATCTGAATATGTTATCTATAAAGAGAAGAACGTCCTGGCCTTCAACATCTCTGAAGTATTCGGCCATAGTAAGTCCGGAAAGACCTACTCTCATTCTTGCTCCCGGCGGTTCGTTCATCTGACCGTAAACAAGTACAGTCTTGTCGATAACTCCGCTTTCTGTCATTTCGTTGTAAAGGTCATTACCTTCACGTGTTCTTTCACCAACACCGGTAAATACAGAAATACCGCCGTGCTGATTTGCTACGTTGTTGATAAGCTCCTGGATAAGAACCGTCTTGCCTACTCCGGCACCGCCGAACAGACCTATCTTACCGCCCTTAAGGTAAGGGGCGATAAGGTCAATTACCTTGATACCTGTTTCAAGCACTTCAGAAGCTGCTGTCTGTTCCTCATATGACGGAGCCTCACGATGAATAGGCCATCTTTCCTGAGTTGCCGGAGGTTCCTTTTCATCAACCGGGTCACCGAGAAGATTAAAAATTCGTCCGAGTGTCTCACGTCCTACAGGTACTTTTATAGGATTACCTGTATCTACAGCTTCCATGCCTCTTACAAGACCGTCAGTTGTACTCATGGCAATACATCTTACCACATCATCACCAATATGCTGTGCAACCTCGACTGTGAGCTTTGTACCGTTGTTGTCGATCTCTATAGCATTGAGAAGCCTCGGCAGATTGTTCTTCGGAAAAGTTATATCAACTACAGCACCGATTATCTGTACTATTTTTCCTATATTTTGCATGGTTATAGTCTTTCCTTTCAAAAGGTTATATTATTCCTGCGAGCTTGCTCCGCTTACTATTTCGGTAATTTCCTGAGTAATAGTTGACTGACGTGCTCTGTTGTAAAGAAGTGAAAGCTCATCTATCATCTCAGTTGCATTATCAGAAGCGTTTTCCATAGCTATTCTTCTCGCCGCTTGTTCTGACGCAAACGAATCTGCAATAGAACCGTAAAGAACGCCGGCTATATACTGCGGCATGATTATTTCGAATAATTTTTCCGGGGAAGGTTCATAAGATGTCTGAACGTTGCTTCCCTTCTTTACGGTTGTCTTTTCAAGCGGAATAATACTCTTGTTTCTCGCCTCCTGGACAAGAGGCGAAATATAATCTGTATATATAAGCTCTACCTTATCGATGTTGCCGTTCTTAAAAGCAGCCATTATCTTGGCAGCAATCTCCTTGGCTGAACTCATACGTATATTTTCTGCGATATTGTCATAGCTTGCAACCACTCTGCAATCTCTCTTTGCAAAGTACTCTGCAGCTTTTTTTCCTATAGGAATAACAACTACACTGCAGTCTTTTTTGATCTCATCTATTCGTGACTGAGCAAGCTTCAGAACATTTGCGTTATATCCGCCTGCAAGTCCTCTGTCCCCGGCGATAACGACAAGCATGACTGTCTTTACATCTCTGCCGGAAAAATAAATAGAATCAAATGTAGAGTTTTCTGCGGTTATCTCCCACATAGTATCGTATAACGCATCAAAGAAAAGCTTTGCGCTGTCAGCCTTATCCCTTGCTTTTCTGAGCTTTGATGAGGCAACAAGCTCCATTGCTTTTGTTATCTGCATTGTGCTTTTTACACTTTTGATTCTTCGTTTTATATCTTTCATATTAGACGAAGCCATTATTTGTCACCTCCGATAAAGGACGGCTGAATCAGTTTTTGTCAGCCATGTATTTTTCAATAAATGTTTTCAGAACATCCTTGAGTTCTGCCTCATTTTCCTTTGTCAGCTCCTTGGTTTCAGATATGGAGCTGATAATATCGGGGTGTGACTCATCAACAAATCTGAAAAGCTCACCTTCAAACTCTGAGATAAGTCCTACAGGTATTTCCTTAAGATAATTGTTTACAACTGCATATATGATAAGAACCTGATGTTCAACCGAAACAGGAGCGTTTCTTCCCTGCTTGAGAACCTCAACTATACGTTCACCCTTTTCAAGTCTGTCCTTGGTATCCTGATCAAGATCCGAGCCGAACTGTGAGAACGACTGAAGCTCCTTGTACTGTGAATACAGAAGCTTAAGCGATGAGGCAACCTTCTTCATTGCCTTGATCTGTGCCGCACTTCCTACTCGTGATACAGATATACCAGGGTTTACAGCAGGTCTTACACCTGAGTTGAACAAGTCAGTTTCGAGGAATATCTGTCCGTCAGTGATAGAAATAACGTTAGTCGGAATATATGCTGAAACGTCGCCTGCCTGCGTTTCGATGATAGGAAGTGCAGTGAGTGTACCTCCGCCATAGTCTTCGTTAAGGCTGCACGCACGTTCAAGAAGTCTTGAATGCAGGTAGAAAACATCTCCCGGATAAGCTTCACGTCCAGGCGGACGCTTAAGCAGAAGTGAGAGTGCACGATACGCAACAGCATGCTTTGAGAGATCATCATAAATACAAAGAACATCCTTGCCCTTGTTCATGAAGTATTCACCCATTGTAACGCCGGCATACGGCGCTATATACTGAAGCGGAGCAAGCTCTGATGCGGAAGCTGATACAACAATAGTGTACTCCATCGCACCGGCTTTTGTAAGTGTCTCAACTACGTTTGCGACTGTAGATCTTTTCTGACCTATCGCTACATATATACAGATAACATCCTTACCCTTCTGGTTTACTATAGTATCAAGGGCTATAGTTGTTTTACCTGTCTGTCTGTCACCGATAATAAGCTCACGCTGACCTCTTCCGATAGGTATCATGGAGTCAATGGCCTTGATACCGGTCTGAAGCGGTTTATGAACGGATTTTCTTGTTATGATACCCGGAGCGATACGCTCTATAGGTGATGTTTCTTTTGTAAGAAGAGCACCCTTTCCATCGATAGGCTGTCCGAGTGCATTTACTACTCTTCCGAGAAGCTCATCGCCTACAGGAACAGATACTATCTTACCTGTTCTTTTTACTGTAGAGCCTTCCTTGACGCCCGAATCCGAGCCCAACATAACTGCGCCTACAAAATCTCTTTCGAGATTGAGCGCCATACCATAAACGTCTCCCTCAAACTCAAGGAGCTCGTTTGACATACAGTTGTCCAAACCGTGAATATTTGCAATACCGTCACCTACAGTAACAACAGTACCTACATCAGTAAGCTCAAGCTTGTTTTTGTAGTTTCTGACCTGTTCCTTGATGATACCGGTAATTTCATCTGGGCGTAAACTCAATCACTACACCTTCTTCTCAATATTTTTATTACAGCTCCGTGTCCGCAACAACCTTGCGGAGATTTTCAAGTCCTGAACGGACGCTGTTATCAATTCTTTTGTTGTCGTACTCGACTATAATTCCGTCTATGATACCCGGATCTGTTTTTTCCTTGAGAACAACAGTCTTACCGATAGATGCACCAAGCTTTGCAATAAGCCTGGTTCTTAATTCTTCGGTAAGCGGAACACTTGTAGTAACAGATACATCAGCTATGTTTTTGTGTTCGTTGTACTTTTTGTTAAAAACCTCGGTTATCTCTTCAAAATATCCTGCTCTGCCTTTATCGCAAAGCAGACAAAGAAAATCATATACCACGCTCTGACTATCGAATATCTTTGCGACAATATCTGTTTTTTCCTTGTTTGTAAGCAGAGGCGCTGACAGGAGCTGCGAAAGCTCCGGATTATCATTGAAAACGGCTGCGAATTCGTTAAGCTCCTTATGAACTGCGTCATCCGAGCCGTCTTCAATGTAAATTTCAAACAGTGCGTCCGCGTAAAGCTTGGCTACTTCTGCTGCCATACGTCATCACCCACATTTTCAATAAAATCATTGATCAATGCTTCATGATCCTTACGGTTTATTTCCTTCTGTATGATCTTTTCAGCCATCATCATGGCTATGCTTGAGATCTCATTCTTCATTTCGCTCATGGCACGCTGTTTTTCATGTGCAATATCGTCGTTTGCACGGGAAATAAGATTGCTTGCCTCTGTTCTTGCGTTGCTGATTATTTCGTCTGAACGTACCTGAGCCTTTTTGGTTGCGTTTTTAACTATTTCGGCAGACTCATCCTTTGCCGATGCAAGAAGCTCGTTATAGTTTGTTTCAAGCTCTCTGGCATGAGCCATGCTCTTGTCAGCCTCTTCGTAAGTGTTCTTTACATCGGCCTGACGTTCCTCAAGTATCTTGTTCACTCTGCCAAACAGAAAATGCTTTATTACCATGAAAAGAATGAAGGTGTTAATAAGCACAAGTATGATCGTACCATAGTCAATAGATAAAAATGACAAAAATTCAGGCATATCGCCAACACCCTTTCATTTTTTATATTAGTATTAAAGTTTTCCTAAGAATGGATTTGCGAACATAAGGATAAGAGCAATTACGAGACCGTAAATACCTGTTGATTCGGCAACGGCACAACCGATAAACATTGTTCTTGTAACCGCACCTGACTGCTCAGGCTGACGTGCTATCGCTTCACAAGCCTTACCTACTGCATAACCTTCACCTATACCAGGGCCTATACCTGCTATCGCTGCGAGACCAGCACCTATTGCTGAAGCTGCCAATACTATTGCTTTTTCCATAATGAACTCCGTTTCCCCGCAGAGTAATCTTTTTTTAATTTTTGTTTTTCAGTTCATAAACATATGATATATTATATTTCTGCGGTTATATAATATATCCTTTTTTCCTTGGGGCTTATTCTTCCGGATATGCAGAACCGACATATGCCATTGTAAGCATTGTAAAAATAAACGCCTGCATAAATCCTGTAAACAAGTCAAAGTAAACCGACAGAACTGCCGGAATTCCCAGTGTAAACACAGGAAAGCTAAGACCGAGTGCTGTTGAAAGCGATGTCAGAGCGTAGTACAGAAGCTGTGTAATAACTATACCGCTCGCAACGTTTCCAAAGTGACGGATACTCATAGATACCGGTGTTGCCAGCTCGCTTATAACGTTGATAGGCGTAAGAAGTGCTATCGGTTTTGCAAAGCCGGTAATATACCCTACTATACCGTCGTTTTTAATTTTTGCATACTGAATCATTACAAAAGTAATGAGCGCCCATGCAAGAGTTGTACTGAAATCCCCCGTTACAGGTCTGAGACCCAGTACGCTTATCAGGCTTCCGAAAATCGAAAATGAAAATATCGTAGCCATATAAGGTGCATAGTGAAGGTTCCTTGCCCCCATTGAATCCTTTACCATGCCGTTTACTGTCTGAACTATCCATTCGGCGACGATCTGTTTTTTGCTTGGATTTGTTTTTGACATATTGTGAGTCATAAACAAAACAAGACCTATTATGACCGCCATGACAACCCAGCTCAGAACTACAGTTTCGGTTACCTTCAGACCGAAGATCTCAAACGAGACCTTAGGGCCGTTAACGACCACCTCTTTTAAACCCAATACCTATCCCTCCTTTTTTTTCAATATAGCTTTCAAAGGGTAAATAACCTTCGGATAAAACAAAGGAATCGCTGTACATATTATGCTTACAAAAGTCAGGTTTAATGCGAGATAAAGTCCTGCTGCAACAAATAAAAATCTGAGAATATAGGACGTTATCATTTTTGCTGTTCCGTTTTTTCCTTTTCTGGCATCCCTTGCTATATTATGAACAGTGAACGCAAGAAAAAACATATCAGCCGCCAGAAGCAGTGTTCCGAGCATCGCACCAGCAAAAGCATTTATAACGGGAACAAAAAGTGCTGCTGCCGCTATAAGTACAATATCCATACACAGCGAACAGATAGTAATAAATTTTATTTCCTTTAACAGATCCTTGTTTACCAATATATACTACATCCTCCCTAAAAGCATATGTATATTATAACATATCCTTTTTAAGATTTAAACCCCCAAAACAGTATTTTTTAATAAATTTTTCTTTTTTAAAAGGTAAATATTATATAAAATAGAATTTTATGCAAATATAATCCTATAATATTCTGTTATTATTCAGAAAATCCCAGACTGTATTTTTCACAACTTCATAATGTAAATGATATCACGAATTATCGATATAGCACAAACCACCGGAAACGTTATGTTTTTTTTCAATACTCTGAGTTTATTTTCGCATAAAAAAATCATTTTATGAAAAGCTCACTTGCCTGACACTTAAAAATTTTTTCGAAATCAAGCAAAAAATTCACATAATTTGATTGAT
Organism: Ruminococcus sp.; assembly: GCA_015066815.1. GTDB lineage: Bacteria > Bacillota > Clostridia > Oscillospirales > Ruminococcaceae > HUN007. The sequence goes on along the minus strand of SVNR01000020.1, from coordinate 22,079 downwards.
TTTTTTTAAAATTTTTTTCGATATTTTGTCAGGTATCAGATTACAGCGAACATCAGAAACAGATGTGCAAAGCAATAAAAAAACGTTTCATCTTTTGTTAAGGTGAAACGTTTTTGTTTTTATAAAAATGATGTACAAGGCAATATTTATCAGATCAGCCCTATGGACTTATCAATATCCGTTAAGATGATACTTTTCCATAACGGACTTATAATCAACATATGAAATATCCAGATCCACATCATATGCTATTCCGTCAACCCGTCCTGTACACGATCTCTGCCACATTCCGCATGAAACGTCAGGTTGTTCTATACCGTAGTTTGCATACCAGAAATCAAAGCGGTCAGTAAGCTTTTTTATGTTAAGATATCTTTCAGGAAAATCCTTGTTGGAATAAAGCATTGCATAGTATCCTGCTTCTTCTATATCGTTAAGAAATGTGTATATTACTTCTGTGCACAGCTCTCTGTCATTTTCAAGAGGGTTGTTCGTAAGTGTTCTGTACTCAAAATCATAAACAACCGGATACTCAAGCTTATAATCCTTGATGGTTTCAAGACATGCACGCGCTTCCGCTTTGCATTCTTCTATATTTCTTGCGTTGGCAAACCAGTAAACACCGCATTTTATACCAGCTTTCTTTGCACCGCTTATATTGCGAAGAAAAGTTTCTTCAACCGAAGTACCCTCCCCGGCCTTTATCATTACAAAGTCTATGCCCGCATTACGCACTCTTTCCCAGTCTACTACGCCCTGCCACTTTGAAACATCTATCCCGTTATACATCGGGACTTGTTTTACAGAAGAGAAGCCTTCCTCGTTACCTATAAGCAGCTCCTTATGTGCAGAAAAGTTCTCTCCGGTAGTTATATTTCCTCCTACAGCACCGGAAACAGCCTTCCAGTTTGTAACCGGATAACCTTCGCTTACTCCCAGAAGGTTCTGACGGAGATATATACTGTCGATTATATTTACTGTTCCGTCACCGTTCAGGTCACCCTGCAGTTCAGAAACATCAGCTCTGATATTTACTTTTTCTGTGCCTGTCCCCATTACTGAAACCAGACACAAAAAAACAGCAGTACAAAATTTTAAAACTCTTTTTTTCATGCATTCCTCCGGGATTCTGACAAATAAAAAGGAACAGCATTTTCGTATGAGATGTTGTTCCTTTTTGTCTTATAACATATCTGTTATTTTTTGATTATCAATAGCCTAGTTTTTCACCTACGATAATTACCTTGATTCTGTTTTTCTCACGCTGGTGTGCAGTTATAAGATAATCACAGCATATTCTTGAATCCGAATCACATCCGGAGGTAAGACTGCTCAGACCCTTCTTTTCGGAAAGACATGAGCCCTTTTCGTAGCAGTATGACGCACATGTAAGTCTCTGAACGTTTGCAGGAGCTGCAGTCGTTTTTACTCTGTTTACAGCTTCGTCAAGATCAGTTACTATCTTGTTGTAGCCTACAACAATAATTACAGACTTCGGTCCGTAGCATATAGCCGCTACTCTGTTTCCTGTTCCGTCAACGTTATAAAGCTCTCCGTTTTCTGTTACAGCGTTTGCGCTGCATATGTAAGCGTCTGCGTTGAATGACGCTCTGTAAAGCTGTTCAAGCTTATCCTGATCAATAGCTGTCCTGTCAAGATACTTGTACTTATCGGATCTGAGAAGATCTATAACTCCGCACTCCTGAAGAGTAACTGAGCCGCCTGTCGCAACAACATCTCCTGTTTTGAGAAGATTGCTGATTATTGTAAGAACCTCCACTTTTGACTCTGCATAGTGGAACTCCATATTGTTCTTTTTCAAAGCTGCCGCTGTTCTGTTTATGCGGTTAAGAATAACACTTTTCATATTTTCATCCATAATAATAACTCCCTCCGATAATGCCTGTGGCATTTTATTTTTTATCATTAATTCTAATTATACATAATCTTACTGCTTTTGTCGATAGTTTTCACTTTTTTATCATACAAACCCTGAAAATTCTCACAAATTATATAGTTGGCTTGCCGTTTTTTTGTGAATTATGACTTCATTTTTGGTGCTGTAATCATATTTTTCTCTTTTTATAAATATATTTTTTATAGAGAATGTAAAAATATTTTTTTCGTTCACTATAGATAAACCAAAAAGGATGATAGAGCTTGAAAAACAATATTGCAAAGGATACAGTATTTCTGACGATAATGCAGCTGATAACCCAGATTCTTTCACTGATTCTCAACATGCATATCAACCGTTCACTCGGAACGGAAAATCTTGGTCTTCTTTCCCTGATAAACGCTTTTTTCACATTTGCCATAATCATATCAAACGGAAATATTTTTGTATCAACAAGCAGATTTGTCGCAGAGGAACGAGGTAAAGAAAACGGAAATCCCGGAAAGATATTCAGGTACTCTCTTATTTTTTCACTTACACTCAGCTTGGCTTCCGCGATTGCTGTATTTGTTTTCGCAGAGCCTGTAAGCATAAACATCATCAAGCATGAAGACAGCTCAAAAGCGATAAGACTTCTTGCTTTTTCCCTGCCACTTGCCGCTCTCTCCTCATGCATCAAGGGGTACTTCAACGCTTACAGAAAGGTAATGATCCCCGCAGTAAGCGAAACAGCAGCCTTTCTTGTAAGAGCTCTTATCATGGGAATGTCGGCTGTATATTTTATACCTGAAAGGATATTAACAATATACAGCGCCTTATCTCTGAGCATAATATTCAGCGAAACAACAGGGCTGATGATACTTGTGTTCTTTGCAGCCAGACAGAAAAACAAAAAATCTAACTATCCGACAATAAGCTTTCCGAAGTATGTGCTCGGTCTTGTACCCGTTATACTCAACAGTTATATACCGTGTATACTCAGCACCGCAAACGACGCACTTGTGCCGTTTACTTTAAAACAAAGCGGATGCAGCACAGCTGATGCACTGAGTAAGTACGGGCTTTTTGAAGCTGTTGTTCTGCCTGTGTTGTTTTTTCCCTCCATGGTAGTATCCTGTCTTTCAAGCATACTTGTTCCGGAGATCTCAAAGCACAGAGCAGGCGGAAAAACCGTTCAGAATCTTGATCTCATAAGCAGCGTCATAAGTACAGCTGTCACATATTCGCTTTTTACCGTAAGTATTCTTGTAATGTACGGAAAACAGATAGGTATGCTTGCAGGGCATGACGAATATGCCGGAAAAATGGTCATGATGCTTGCTCCTGTAGTTCCGTTTATTTATCTCGAAATAGTACTCGAAGGTATAATAAAGGGGCTCGGGAAACACAGCTTTTCTTCTCTCAACTACCTTGCAGAATATGTAATACGTATCTCCGCCCTGCTTGTGTTTACACCTCTCACAGGATTTTACGGAATAGCTATTTCATATTATCTTAGCAATATAATCTGCAACATCTCAAGAATCGTACTTATATCAAGAACACTTGATATAAAATTTTCACTGAAAAGCTATATTGCGGTCCCGCTTACTGCGATAATTTTTTCCTGGCAGCTGACTACTATCATAAGACATTTTACAGGCTTTGACAGGCTCGGAGAAATTCCGGAGATAGCAGTATATACTGTAACAAGCCTTGTTCTGTATTTATTTTTCCTGAAACTGATAAGACAGGTTATTGAAACAAAATCAGGTTTCTGCTATAATTAAAGCAGGAGATGATCTTATGCCAATTAACAAATCCGAATGTCCTGACTTCCTCAACGACTATATATTTTATCTGCGCATAGTAAGAGGACGTGCGGAAACTACGGTAAACGAATATTATATAAACATCAGAATGATTCTCAGATACATAAGAACAGTAAAAGAAAACCTGAACGACCCTCTTGAAGCAGTTCCGATAAAGGATTTTCCACAGGATATGCTAAAAGAAATAACGCTCAGGGATATATATGACTTCGAGTATTTTCTTGCAGAGGAGCGGAAAAACAAAGCCGCAGCAAGAGCACGAAAAACAGCAGCCTTAAAAAGCTTTTTCGGATATCTTCATAAGCGCGCAAACATAATAGAATCAAATCCCATAACCGATATCGAAATGCCCTCTGTAAAAAGAGCTCTCCCAAAGTACCTCACACTTGAAGAAAGCCTTCGGCTTCTCTCTTCTGAAGCATTCGAAAATCCTGAGCGGGATTTTTGTATGGTAACGCTTTTTCTTAACTGCGGAATGCGTCTTAACGAGCTCGTGAGCATAAACCTAAGCGATATAGATTTTAATGAACGAAAGCTTCTTCTCAAGGGTAAAGGCAGCAAGCAAAGAATAATATACATCAACGACTCATGCATCGCCGCTTTGAAAACATATATCAACTCACGAAAAAATCCCCCGGAAGAACCTGACGCTCTTTTCTTAAGCAGAAAAAAAAGAAGAATAAGCAGAAGACGCGTTGAACAGATAATCGAAAAGCTCATGAATGAAACAGGCCTTGGAAACAGAGGTATTTCTCCGCATAAACTCAGACATACAGCTGCTACGCTCATGTATCAGCATGGAAATGCAGATACACTTGTTATCAAGGAGGTTCTGGGACACGCGAGTATTTCTACAACAGAGATATATACTCACCTCTCTGATGAACTGAAAAGATCAGCCGCAGAAAACACGCCGATATCAAACATTAAAAAAATCCCGCGAAGCAAAAAGAATAAAGACGGTGATGATGTATAATTACGCATCACCGTTTTATACAATAGATAGTAAACGAAAAGTATTTGCAGTTTACTATCAGCCGATATACAGCTTCCTTAATACCGGTCAAAAAAAGCAAAATTATAACAAATACAATCAATTATGTTTAAAAACTTTTATAAATCTCCGTTAAAAATATTTTAAAACACTATTGACATATATGCTATAGAGTGGTATAATTAATAATGCAGTTATGACGCGGGATGGAGCAGCTCGGTAGCTCGTCGGGCTCATAACCCGAAGGTCGTCGGTTCAAATCCGGCTCCCGCAACCAGAAAAAACCTCGAAACATAGCCGTTTTGAGGTTTTTATTTTTTTGTCGATTTTAAGTTTGACCCCAAAACAACTTTTCTATATATCACTGTTAATAATTAGAAGAAAGTGTTTTTGCTATGGAAAATGATGAGATTACATATAATGATTTGACATAAGAAATGATTTGTCTAACTGTCGAATCATTCCTGACAATTAAAAGGTATGTAAGAACCCCGTGTAGAATCGTATTGATTCTACACGGGGTTCTTTTCCTATTCGGTTTGTTGTTAATTCTCCGTTAAGAGTATCTCCCATTTATCTCGGAGGTCTTATTTTATCATACAACAATTTATTATTTTTTTGTATAATAGCTGACTGGATACAACTTATATTTTTATATAATAGTTGTAATGATGTTAAAAAATATTATTTTCTTAATAGACGATAATATGAAGAACGGGAAATACCTAATTCTTGTATAGCTTCCATTGCCTTTATTTCTCCGCATCTGACCTTAGTTATTACAGAATCCCGGTTATCAGGCTTTTTAACAGCAGGACATCCGAATCAGACGTTTTACTTTTTTGCTGCTTCTATTCCCTCTCACTGACGAGAACGTATCTTGTTTCTTTCATTTTCTGCAATACTTCCGGGTACTTCTATCAAAATGGAATTAATCATGTCAAGGCTCCATTCCTGTTCTGGCGAAAATTCACTAAAAATACATTGTATTTTATGTCAGAAAATGTTATGATTGTAATACTACTAAGGAAATTCGGAGGTGTAAAATGGCAAGGCTTCAAAAAAACACACAAAGCATAAATTATTGCAACGTGCCACAAGTCTTTCCTTAGAAAAAATGCTATAATGCAATATCACAGCGAAAACATTGCAGATAAGTATCGGAAATCTTGTGTTCCGATAGCAAAGGCTGTGTATTCAGAGCATTTGGCATCTTTTTAGAAGGAATAATAACTTAATTCAGGAGGAATTCAAATGAAAAACAGATTCAAAAAGGTTCTGGCGATTCTCGCCTCGACGGCGATGTACGGCACTATGCTGTTGAACTTCCCAAGCAATACTTTCAACGCAGATTGGAGTATAAAAGCAAGTGCAGCTGAATCTATTACGAACACTACCACAGATGTAACACTTAATGACAACGATAATGATGGTTACTATGACATTGGCACAGCCGATGAGCTTTATGCTTTTGCAAATATTGTAAATAACGGTAATATCCGTATAAATGCTGAGCTTACAGATGATATTACTGTAAATGAATCTCTTGAGGGCAATCCACGCAAATGGTTCCCAATTGGTTACAGTTATAGAGGCACATTTAACGGACAAAATCATACAATCAGCGGACTTTATTTCAATAATGAAAACCAGGATTATGTAGGACTTTTCGGTGACATAGGATACGATGCTAAAATAAAGAATGTTGGCGTTATAAATTCATTTTTCAGTGGAAACAATTATGTCGGCGGCATCTGTGGTTGGAATTCTGGCACAATAACAAACTGTTATAACACAGGCTATGTAAACGGAAATCGTAATGTCGGAGGTGTCTGTGGTGATACTGGCCCCGATGATACAATCACAAACTGCTATAATACCGGCTATGTAAACGGAAATCGTAATGTCGGAGGTGTCTGTGGTAATACTGGCCCCGATGATACAATCACAAACTGCTATAATACCGGCTATGTCAATGGTTATTCTTATGTCGGCGGTATCTGTGGTTATAACCACGGCATACCCACAAACTGCTATAATGCCGGCTATGTCAATGGTTATTCTTATGTCGGCGGTATCTGTGGTTATAACCTTAGTGGTAAAAAACAAATCTCAAACTGCTATAACATAGGCTCTATCAATGGTGATTATAATGTCGGCGGCGTCTGTGGTGGTAACAATGGCGGTATCACAAACTTCTATAATACAGGCAATGTACATGGATATAATAGGGTCGGCGGCATCTGTGGTCAGAATTCTGGCACAATCACAAACTGCTATAATAAAGGCAATGTCACAGGAACAGAAAAATCTGTCGGCGGCGTCTGTGGTCATAACAGACGCCAAATCAAAAACTGTTATTATCTTAGCGGCACAGCAACAGGCGCAATTAACGGTTCAGATGCACCAGACTCAGCTGAGGTGAAAACAGAGAAGCAGTTTGCAAGTGGTGAGGTAGCGTACCTGCTGAATGGCGATCAGACAACAATTGCATGGCATCAGACAATCGAAGAAGATACATATCCTGTTTTGGATAATACACATAAAATAGTATATTACGGATATCTGCATTGTTATGATACAGATATGCAGTATACAAATGACAGTAATATTTCTGATGCTATACCAAAGCACACTTATGGATATACCGCAACTGATAATATAATTACAGTAAGTTGTATAAATAATGGCTGTGATGAAAAAGGAACAATAGAAATCTTTGCAAACGGTAAGTTTTGTGACGGTGAAGCGGTAACTGCAACAGTTATAAATACTTTTGACGAAACAGATTACAATAATCAAATTGTATATATGGATAGTGAGGGCAATATTGTTGATAAAGCTGTAAGCGGTGGAACATATACTGCAAATATTACTATTGAAGGTGTAACAGCAAGCGTTGAATTTGTAATTACTCATGTAGGCGGGAATGCTACCTGTATCGAAAAAGCAACTTGTGAAGTTTGCGGAGAACAGTATGGTGAAGTTGATGCTCAAAATCATAGCGGTGAAACAGAAATAAAAAATGTTGCTGATGCAACTTGCACTAAGGAAGGTTACACAGGAGATACATGTTGTAAAGATTGCGGCGCTGTTTTGGCCGAAGGAGAAATAATTACAGCTGAGGGGCACGAGTATTATTGTGTTGTAAAAGATATACCGGATGCTAACGAAAACATCATTCTCACTTATATTTGTAAAAAGTGCAATGATACTTATACCGAGGAAATCGTGAATATACCTGATCCCGCAAAAGGTCTAACTGCAGAAGTTACATACGCTACCTATTCAGGCAATGGCGGTCAGATCGAAATCACCTTTACTAATGGCGGCGAAGATATTATCGGCGGATGGAATATTGAGCTTGACTTAAATATCGGTGGTAAGATAGCAAACACCTGGGGTGATGGTTATGTAACTTCATTTGAGAATGGTCATGTAACAATTACAAATCAGAGTTGGTCACAGGACTTTAAGGCAGGAGCTGTTAAGAAGGTATGCTTCCAGTACAGCGGAAATCTTGACGGATTTATAACTTGTATGCAGAACGATGCTCCTATTATTGCAAGCATTAATAATCTTAATCACTGGGGTAATGGCGGTCAGATTGAGATTATTCTTGAAAATACAGGCGAAACACTTACAGATGGCTGGGATTCAGAACTTACAATTAATCTTAACGGAAAACTGGCTGCAACCTGGGGCGACGGATTTGTTTCATCATATGAAAATGGTGAAATTGTAATCGAGAATCAGAACTGGGTTAAGGGATTCGAAAACGGCACTACAAAAAGCGTTTGGTTGCAGTATAATGGTGTTCTTCCAATTGAGATATCTGATATAGTGGTAAAATAATCATATACTTTTATATTTAAAAAACTAAGGCGATATCGAACAAGCTCTGTCTGATATCGCCTTAAATGTAAATGATGAGGAGCTTGTAAATTAAAAGAGCGAGAAAACACACAAGGAAATGATCAGTTATACTTTGCTCAGTCCTGACGTAAACCGGTCTGGCTTGAAAATCGGTTTAAGGAAAATATGCATAATATGATAAATTCAATACCAGGAAATATGCATAATACGCTAAATCCAATATCCGAAAATATGCAAAATACAATAAATTTAATACCCGGAAATATGCATAATACGATAAATCCTATACCAGGAAATATGCATAATTCTTGATATTTCGTTCATACTATGGTACAATGGATTATGAAAGGGGCGTAAATCATATGCTGAAACGAAAAATGTATCAAAAACTTATAGACTGGAAAAATTCCAAAGACAAAGAATGTCTGTTGATAAAAGGTGCACGACAGGTAGGTAAAACTTACCTTGTACGTCAATTCGGGAAAAATGAATACGAAAGCTTTATCGAAATCAACTTCTATATGCAGAGTAATCTGAAGGTAATATTTGAAGGTGACCGCTCCGCCGAAGAAATCTATAAAAGAATTACAGCAAACATTCCGGGGGCAAAGCTTATACCCGGAAAGACACTGATTTTTCTTGATGAAATACAAAAATGCTCTGATGCAAGAACAGCCTTAAAATTTCTTGCTGAAGACGGAAGGTTTGACGTTGTTGCATCCGGTTCGCTTCTGGGATTGTCATATGGTCAGGACGATGACCGTGAGGTAAAAGAAGTTGAATCGATTCCTGTTGGATATGAAAAACCGGTTATGATGTACTCTCTTGATTTTGAAGAGTTTCTGTGGGCTTATGGATATGAGTCTGATACAATAGAGTATCTTAGAGGCTTCTACAATTCAAAAGAGAAGATACCGCCAGAGATCAATGAAAAATTTGATTTTATTCTGCGTGAATATCTTGTTGTCGGCGGAATGCCTGAGGTTGTTGCAAGCTTTAAGAAGTTCAAGGATTTTACAAAGGTTCAGGAAATACAGGATAAAATACTTACCTCATATGCCGACGATATCTCACAGCACGCAAGAGGCTCAGAAAAAGTCAAGGTAAGAAAATGCTATGATAGTATTCCGAGACAGCTCGCAAGAGAAAATAAAAAGTTCAAATACTCTGAGGTTGAAAAAAAAGCAACGATCCGAAAATTCGGCGACAGTATACAATGGCTTCATGATGCAAATATGGCGTATATATGCTGTAATGTTTCAACACCTATGCTCCCCTTGAAGGCTTACGAAAAAGAGAATGAATTCAAGCTGTATATCAACGACACCGGTCTGCTACTTGCTTTATATGGCTTTGCAACCAAGCAGGCCTTACTTAACGGAAAACTGAAAGGCCCGGCCAAAGGCGGTATCTATGAAAATTTTGCAGCAGAAACACTTATAAAAAACGGCTATACACTGCATTATTTTAAACCTGACGACAATTCAGAGCTTGAATTTGTCATTGAAAAAGACGGAGAAATCGTACCTGTTGAAGTGAAGGCGGGCAATACTGCCACAAAATCTCTTAATACATTCATCGAAAACTATGAAAGCTCAGTCGCATTTAAGCTTATCAGCGGAAATATCGGTCAGAACGATACTAAGATAACTCTTCCACATTATCTTACAATGTTTATATGATAAAACACAAGCAATCCACAACTGCAATCTGCATTACTTAAGAAAACACTGATATCAGAATAATCAGTGCATATTATGCACCAATATTCCAAAATATAAATTATAGTATTGTAACAACCCTCCGGATATGTTATAACAAACAAAAATATGCAATCAAAGCATATTTTTATAGACAAATCATAGACTTTTACCTGTGTAAAAACAACCGGCAAAAGAGCTATAACGAACATATTTCCGGAGGTGTATACTGCAGTGAATATATAAAATCAAAGCAAAATCCAAACCAAAAACCGATAAATGCTTAAAAATAAAATCAAATTTGTTTTGATATTCACTATAATACACCAAAAGGTTGCGAGGTGTTTTTCCTCGTAACCTTTTGGTAATAAACTATGATATAGTATCAAAGCGGAAAATTTTCTTTTTTACTTGATCTTATAAACAACCGCTCTTGCTTCGCCTGATTTTTCAATCAGACCGTCCTCAATCAAAGCGTTAAGCACCTTTACAGCTTTCCGAAAAAAATTTTTCGGCATAATTGAAGGTAAGTTCCTGATTGATGCAGCGTGATTTATCAAACGAAACTCCGCCGCTTTCCCGCAGCATTTCTCTTATCATTTCATCTGTTGCGGGTACAGATGAAATACCATGCCGTACAAATACTCCGGTAGGCTTTAATCCTTTATCAGTCAGATGATAAGGACGTTTTGTACCTCTGAGGATGATTACACGAATCACGGATATATCATTTTCTTTGATTTCCTCAATGCTTGTATAGGCAATAAGATCAGGCTTTATACCATCACGAATCATATTACCTATGGCTTCCATTGTTTTTTCAGCATTATCCACACCGATAACCTTTCCGTTATCGTCAATGCCTACATATATTTCACCACCGTCACAATTTGCAAAAGCAACAATCTCCTTTTTAAAGTCTGCATTAAGTTCGCGCTTCAGTTCAACGGTATATGATTCCTTGTATAACATAGCCATTCTCCTTCGCCGGGTTTATCGTTTCTATCGATTATTATAACGTATTTTATTTCAAATATCAAGTGAAAATCGAACATTATCGATTTTATCGTTTACAAAAATCGATTCTGAAACGATTTTAAAACGATACTAAAACCAAAATGGTCTTGCAGCTGATGTAACTGTCTGCCGCAAGACCATTTTTATTATTCACTTTCCCTGAGTCTTTCTACAATTGATTTTTTTATAAGTATCCTATACGTAATCAAAGGAACCATTACACCGATAACGGTAAATACAATGATTGCGGCGATAAGAGGAAGCGGAGTGAAGCTGTAATCACAGAACCAGAACATGTTTTCTATCACTCTTCCCAAAGGGAGCGTTATCAGATTAAGCACCAGTGAAACTGCTGATGTACCCAGAATGTAGATCATACCTTCCCAGATAAGCATTGTACAAAGCTGTTTTCCTGTCATACCCATTGCCTGAAGCGCAGCTATTTCCCTCTGACGTGCACTGATGTTTGTGAGTACTGTATTAACAAAGTTCAGTACTCCGATAAGTCCTAAAATACCACTGAGAGCTGTTCCGAGAATAATAAACATTTTACGTAAAGACTCAAACGCAGCAGCTTCTGTAGCACGGCTTGTGTAGCTGAGAGTTGATTTTTCAGTATAGTCGGCAAGAAATTTTTCTATATCCGCTTCTGCCTCATCTGTTGTATCAAAGGCAATGTAAAGCGGGGCACAGTGTTCAGACTGCGCAAACAGATCATCAGCACTTGTAACAAACAACGGATTGCTTAATGAAAATCTGTAACCGAGTGTATACGGTACTTCAACAACAGCTGCTATTTCATATACAGCCTCGTGTGTTTCTTCGCTAAATTCAAGAAACTTCCATTCATCTACCGGTATACTTTCTGCGTACATAATGTCATAAGCTTCACCGGTCTGAGTATTTATATACTCAGAGTTATCACTATAACGTATGGTAACCTTATCTCCGGGATTGAAAAAATCATTCTTTTCTACAGCAATATAGCCTTCTTCCGAAAGCTTTCCTATATCTCCCTCACACACCTTAAGTCTTGAAAAAGCATTCTCATCCAGGCCAAGAATCTGTATATGCTCTGCAACTGTGCCGTCAGGCTCGATGTTCATTGAAATATAATTATCTATAACATTATCCTCGTTACCGGATTCTGCAAGCGATCTTCGTACAGCTTCTTCGCTGTAAAATATCATCGGATAGTATAAATCAGGCATTCCATAGCTCACGAAGCTGTCGGTTACACCGTCCATATATCTGAGAAATTCATTATCCTCAAGAGAGATTGCGTTTTCTTCGTCCCAGTCATATGAAAAATACTTTGACTCTGCCACGAGAAAATCTGCCTGAATATCAAAAAGGTATTTTTCCATACTGAAGCTGCCTGCAAGAATAAAAGTAAGAGAAAAAATTATTATTGAAAGCGAAAGCGATGAAATGACAAGAAACGTCTTACCCTTGCTTCCTGAAAGCCTTGCCAATGCCATACCGGGCAATGATACACCTTTTTTCCCGTTTCGCCTGCCAAAGCCTGACGCCTGCTCCGTATATCTGAGCGCCTCGACAGGTGATACCTTAGCAGCGGTTTTAGCAGGAATAAAGCATGAAATTATAACAGTCATCAGAGCAAACACAGTCGAAAACACAAATATCCACGGACTTACAGAAGCTGATGAGTTATATGTATTAAGCTCCGACATCACTACAGGACAAAGAATACTTCCGGTCAGCCATCCGATAATAAGTCCTGTCGGAATACCAAAAGCCGAAAGAATCAGTGCCTGTATCATAACCATGCGCTTTATCTGTTTCCGGGTTGTACCGATAGTTTTCAGCATACCATAATGACGTATGTCGTTTGCAACAGATATTCTGAAAATATTATAGATAATAAGGTATCCGGTAAATATAATGAAAAGAAGTATAACACCGATTATAGCATAACTTTCAAAATCAAGGCTTTGGGTAATATTTTCTCCCATATAGCCCCAGTTCACACCGATAGCCACTGAATTATCACCTTCCTGACCGTTTAAAAAACCGTGACGTTCAAGAATGGCAACAAGCTGTTCTTCAATATTATGGTCACTTTTCAGCATGACATCAAGCCCGTATTTTCCTGTGAACTCAACATTGAACTGTACATCATACTTTGAAAAAAGTTCTTCAAGTCTGCTTTCCGGAATGAGTACATGACTTGCAGGCGCAGCTTCATCATATTCCCAGTATCCACTTAAAACAAAATCCTCTGTAACGATAATCCCGTCAATATCCATTGTAAGAGAAAAGCTTTTTCCTATTATGGGTTCAATACCAAGGCAGGAAAGCACTCTTGTATCAACAGTTGCTTCGTTGGTGTTTTCCTTCGGAAGCTTACCCTTGTCAGGAGTACAGTAGCTCCACTTTGCAGTGTTCCGGTCCATATAGCTTACTTCAGCATAGTTTTTGACAAAGGCTTCACCTGCCGTGATTCCTGCAACCCTTCGCAGACCGTATTCTTTTATATCCTCATCACCACACAGCTTTTCGTATTGCTCTTTTGTAAGCCTCTTGAATTCGCCATGAGAATATGTACCTACCTGTCTGAAATTTGACTCCTCAACGCTTTTGGCCATAGTCATAAGTATTGTAAAAAGCGATGTAAAAAGAATTGTGGTAAGTGCGATTGCAATTATTGAAATAATACACCTTGTCCTTGTCATAAGCAGATTTTTTATGCTTATTCGGCTGATACATTTTTTATTATTGATCTTCACAGATGTCACCTCTTATTTTCCTGAAACTATCTTTCCGTCCTCAATCCTGATTATCCTGTCCGCCATCTGTGCGATTTCTTCATTATGAGTAATCATAACTATTGTCTGAGAAAAACGTTCGCCTGTTATTTTAAGCAGTCCCATAACATCCTGCGAGGTTTTGCTGTCAAGATTTCCCGTAGGCTCATCTGCAAGGATTATTGCCGGCTTTCCAGCCAATGCTCTTGCAATAGCAACTCTCTGCTGCTGACCGCCGGAAAGATTGTTCGGAAGATTGTCAAGCTTTTCACTAAGACCGAGAGTTTCGATTATTGAGTCAATGTACTTCTTGTCAGGTGCTCTGCCGTCAAGCTGAACAGGAAGTACGATATTTTCATATACGTTAAGTGACGGCACAAGGTTATAATTCTGAAAAACAAAACCTATTTTTCGCCTTCTGAAAATTGTAAGCGCCTCATCTTTAAAAGAAAAAATATCCTTTCCGTCTACATATACTTTTCCGGAATCAGGACGGTCAAGTCCCCCGAGCATATGCAAAAGCGTGGACTTTCCGCTTCCTGATGTTCCGACAACGGAAACAAATTCGCCTTGCTCCGCCTCAAGACTTACTCCGTCAAGTGCACGCACCTCATTTTCGCCTCTGCCGTATATTTTTTTAAGATTTTCAGTTGATAGTATAACCATAAACTTTTTTCTCCTTTATATAAAAATCCGTATTGTAAATTTCTCTACAATACGGATTATCTCATATAATTCTTTCTACATTATTTCCATAGCAAAATAAATTCTTACAGTTTTGAAAGAAACACAGAAAAGGTCGTTCCCCTTCCGACCTCGGACGCAAGCTTTATGTAACCTTTTTCTGACGAAATAATCTGCCTTGCAAGATACAGACCAATACCAACGCCCTCTTTCATAGAAGAATTTTCAGAACGGTAGAAGCGCGAAAAAACCTGCGCCTGCTCTGCTTCGGAAATACCGCAGCCCGTATCAGAAATCCGGACACAGACAAACATCTCGTATTCCTTTACAGTTATTTTTACTCCGCCGTTGTCTGTATACTTTAAAGCGTTGTCAACTATGTTCCATATTGCCTCGTTTGTCCATTTTTCATCAAACACTGCTTTTTCATCGTCGCATTCAAGTGTAAGACTAAGCCCTTTTTCTTCCGCCTTTGCCTTTGCCTGCAAAACGATATCCCGAAGCATAGGAAGAATATCGTTTTGCTTTGGCAAAAGAGAAATAATTCCTGTTTCAAGCCTGGAAAGCTTTACAAGTGATGTGATCAGAAACGACAACTTTTCAGACTGAGCATAGATCATGCCGGCATAATTCTTTGAGTCATCAGAAAGCTCACACTCTGACAGAAGCTCTGAGTAAAGCATTATATTTGACACAGGTGTTTTTGTCTGATGTGAGATATCAGAAATCATAGTTTTTATTTTAGCTTTTTCTTCAGCGGTTTTACGTGCAGATATTTCTGATGTGGAAAGATATCTCCACATTTTGTTTTCGATATATGAAAGCTGCGACTCATCAAAGCAACTTTCGGTAAAACTGCCGTCGATCGCCTTGTCAAGCATACTGTCAAGCCTTTTTATCTGATGTTTCATTCTGATATGGCAGTAGACTCCATAACCGGCCCCCAGAACCGACACAACAATCAGAACAGGAAGAAGTATATTAAATTCCAGTATATAAGAAACATCAGTTTTCATTTTTATTTACCCATACGTAGCCTATTCCGTAAACTGTTTTTATGTAAGTCTTAGCGTTAAGCTTATCGCGAAGACGCTTTACTGTTACAGACAGCGCGTTTTCATCAACATATTCCGATCCGTCAGTCCATATCCTGTCTACAAGCTTGTCACGGGAAAGGGTTATCCCGGCATTGTCTGTCAGAACACGCAACAGCTTCTGTTCTGTTTTACTGAGTTCAACTGCAGTACCGCTAACTCTGAATTCCATTCTGTCAAAATCAAAAAAATAATTATCAGATACATAGATCTGGTTATTCTTTTTGTCCGACGCCCTGCGAAGCTGTGTATTTACCCTTGCACGAAGCACGGCAAGACTGAACGGCTTTGTTATGTAGTCATCTGCACCAGCCTCAAGACCTGCTACAATATCTGTTTCAAGATCATTTGCAGTCAGCATTATTACAGGAATATTATATGTATTTTTTATATACGGAAGAAAATCAAAGCCGTTTCCGTCAGGAAGATTTACATCAAGAAGTACAAGAGAAAACACGTTTTCATTAAGAAGCTCTCTTGATGTTTTAAGATTTTCAGCGGCAACAGTTTCAGTATCCTCACCACAAAGAGCACGACACAGTCCTGCCGAAAGCGTACTGTCATCTTCCACTATGAGTATTTTTTTCATGTTGTATTTTTCCTTATCGTTTTTTATCATAGAATCCACATACGTCTTAGCCCCGGAAAGCAAGCCGGCTTTTGTTTTATGAGTTTAAAACACCCTCAACCCCGGCACACTAAAAATCCATATGTACTTTTTCACTTATAGTACATATGGATCTGTTTTTTACTATTTTTTCTTTAATCCTGAAGACTTATGATAATCCCTCAAAAACATCACGACTTATATCCCTGAGGATTGTTTTTCTGCCAGTTCCAGAGATCCCTGCACATATCCTCAAGGTTTTTCTCTGTTTTCCAGCCAAGTACTCTGAGTGCCTTATCTGCATTTGCGTAGCTCTCAGGAAGATCTCCCGCTCTTCTCGCTCCGTACTCGTAGTTTATCTTTATGTCGTTTGCTTTTTCAAAAGCAGTAACTATCTCTGTAACACTGTATGGAGTACCTGTTCCGAGATTGAAGACCTCTACACCTTTGTTTTTCATAACATAATCTATCGCCTTCACATGTCCTCTGGCAAGATCCACAACGTGAATATAATCACGTCTGCAGGTTCCGTCAGGTGTAGGATAATCGTTTCCGAATATCGTAAGACACTCTCTTCTTCCTACTGCCACCTGTGCCACATAAGGCATGAGATTGTTAGGTATACCCTGCGGATCCTCACCTATGAGGCCGGACTCATGAGCACCTATAGGATTGAAGTATCTGAGAAGTACAACTGACATATCATCATCAGCCTTAGCTGTATCCTCAAGTATCTGCTCCATCATAACCTTGGTCCAGCCGTAAGGGTTTGTACATGTTCCGCGGTTCATCTCCTCTGTGTACGGAACTTCGTTTTCCTCTCCGTAAACAGTTGCCGATGAAGAAAAGAGTATGTTTTTTACTCCGTATCTGTTCATCGCTTCAAGCAATGAAAGCGTTGTATCTATGTTGTTCCTGTAATACATAACAGGCTTTGCCACAGACTCACCTACTGCCTTGAGTCCTGCAAAATGAATAACAGCATCTATACTGTTTTCTTCAAAAACTCTGCAGAGCTTATCTGCATCTTTTATATCAGCTTCATAAAGCTTTACCTTTTTTCCTGTGATCTTTTCAACTCTCTTTACTGACTCAGGACAGCTGTTCAAAAAGTTATCAGCTATAACCACATCATATCCCGCGTCAAGAAGTTCAACTGCAGTATGAGAGCCTATATATCCGGCTCCTCCTGCAAGAAGTATCGTAGCCATAATCCTTTTCTCCCTCTTTTTATAATTCTATGCCATTAAGCTTCAGAAGCTCACGGGCTGTATCAACAGAATCCACTCCGTCCTTGTTCTTTACCGGTGCAAATTCTTTTGAACGCTCTACCTCATACGGAAGACAGCTGTCCTGAAGCTTGACCATATCAAGAACAAGAGTTTCGAACTTATATGCATTAGGCTCATCAGGTATAATTACATTTCCTGTTTCAGTATCAAGACACTTTACTTTTTTGAGTGCCCTGTGAAGCGGAAGATGAGCATTCAGCATTCTGTTGAGGTTTTCTATTCTGAAAACATAGTTGAGTATAACTCCGTAGTTATATGAAAGCGTGCCGTCAGCTTCACGCATGTTTATCATATCGTCGGTCATCTCATAGTATTCTACTATAGAAGGCTTTCCATCCTCGAGACACATAACCCCGACTCTTTCTTCTGCTGCAGCCTTTGAAACGACCTTAGAGCCCGACTGCATACCTGATTCTATGATAGCACCTATAAAGCAGGGATCTGCCATCTTCTGAAGAACGTTGTCCACTGCAAAAACGTTAAGCCACTCTATATCAGCTTTTTTCAGAGTCTTAAGCACTCCGGACCTTACCATAGAAGAATACCATCCGCCGTTGCCGTTAGGAGCTGTTGATACGCTTCCCTTATCTGCAAGCATCAGCTTTCCGTTAAGATCAACTGTAGGAAGCTGCTCCTGAACAAAAAACATAACGTTGTCGCTGCTGTAACCGAAGTAGTTATGCTGCTCAAGAAACTCTCTTGTATCCTTGTCGTTATCTGTACTTGTCATAATAAAAAGCGGTATCCATGTTCCCGTTTCCTTTACTACTTCAAGAAGGTTTTGTATAAGGCATTCAAAAATATACAGCTCTCTGTTTACGCCTATGTTAAACATTCCCTTAGGCTTATCAAAACCAAGACGGCTTCCCTGTCCGCCTGCAAGCAGTACAGCGCCCACCTTTCCGTTTCTTATAGCCTCGATACCTGTTTTTCTGTAGTGCTCTCTGTTTTTATTTATTTCATCAAGAGTCAAAGCGGAAATAGGCTCTATATGACCTCTTTTTTCATCTGCACCTGTTTCATGAAGCACAGAAAAATCAAGTGTCTCTATCTGACTTATAAGCTGTTCCTGTTCTGCCGCAGACAGCTCTTTTATATATCTGAGTAAATGCGACTGGTTAAGGATAGAAAGTTTTTCCGAGATTACGTTTCTCACTTGGAATCCTCCTTTTTTGTTTATATATTTTTTTCACCATATCAAAAATACAGCGCTATAACCATATTATTTTATTATAGTTTATTTCTAATAAAAAGTCAATAGCATGTATCCATCAGGTTCTATAAACTGTAAATTATGTAAATATCTTGATGTACTTTTTAAAATCAAATACAAGTCTTGCTTTAAACTTTTTATTATGATATAATGGAGATACTACTGAATTTTTTAGGAGAGTGTAAAATATTATGATGAACATTGCCGTAGCACAGTCAGGCGGACCAACATGTGCGATAAACGCTTCACTGGTTGGTGTTTTCAAGGAATCACTTAAGGAAGCGTCCATTGACGCTATTTTCGGATCGGTAAACGGAATAGAGGGTATCATACAGAACCATATGATAAACCTCAAGTCCATGATCCTCACAAACGACGACATGGAGCTTCTGAAGCAAACACCTTCAACTGTACTCGGTTCCTGCCGCTATAAGCTTCCGGACTGGCAGGAGGACGAAGAGGTATACAGAAAAATTACAGACACACTGAAGCAAAGAAACATCGGAGCTTTTTTCTACATAGGCGGAAACGATTCTATGGATACGGTGAACAAGCTCTCCGAATATTTTAAGAACACAGGTCTTGATATAAAAGTGATCGGTATACCCAAAACCATCGACAACGACCTCTGTATCACAGACCATACTCCCGGCTTCGGTTCAGCTGCTAAGTATGTTGCAACCACTATGAAGGAAATCACACGAGACAGTATAGTATACAGCATCCCTTCAGTAACTATCGTCGAAGTAATGGGACGTCATGCAGGCTGGCTTACTGCTTCAACCGCTGTACTTCATGCTATGGGAGAAACTGCACCGCATCTTATATATGTTCCGGAAGTAAAGTTTTCTCTTGATAATTTTCTGCGTGATGTAAGACAGGAGCTCTCAAAGCACAAGGCTGTCATAGTTGCTGTTTCCGAAGGAATAGAAGTTCCCGATGGTGTTCAGTCCGGTCTTGTTGACAACTTCGGACATAAGTATCTCTCAGGTATAGGAAAGTATCTTGAAGATGTTGTAAGAAACGAGATCGGCTGCAAGGTACGTTCTATAGAGCTTAACGTTATGCAGCGCTGTTCATCACACCTTGGTTCAAGAACTGATATAGAAGAATCCGAAAGCATAGGAGCAGCAGGCGTAAGATGCGCTCTTAACGGTCAGACAGGACGCGTTATGGTATTCCGTCGTATCTCTGATATGCCATATACAGTTTCTATAGATTCTGCTGACGCAGGAAAGATAGCGAACCAGGAAAAGTTCCTTCCTAAAAAATTTATAAACTCTGCAGGAAACAATATCACTGATCAGGCACTTGAATATTTCCTGCCTCTCATACAGGGCGAGCTCAATCTCGTAATGGAACACGGCATTCCGAAGCATTTTGCAATACACGAGTCAGTTCTGAAATAATCATCAGGTAAATATATAGTGAACAAAAAACATTTTTCTGTTCACTATAAAAACAACACCTCAGACATACGGGTTTCTGAGGTGTTGTTTTTTGTCATATAGTGATTATAATTTTTATAAAAAGCACTCTGATATTCACAGGCTACCTCAGAAACATACGTATAAGCTTATAATAAAACTCATTATACGGCTGATACCTCATCGGAAGATCAAGTATGGTCTTCTTGTCCACTATACTCTTATAATGGCTGAAGGCATCAAAGCCTGCTTTGCCATGAGATGCTCCCATACCACTCTCTCCTACTCCGCCAAAGCCCATATTTTCTGTAGCCACATGAATAACCGTATCGTTTATACAGCCGCCGCCAAAACGTGTCCTCTGCATTATAAAGTCAATGTTTTTTCTGTTTTCCGAAAACATATACAGTGCCAGAGGTCTGGGACGGTTTTTCAGGACAGAGTAAACCTCACCGATACTTTCAAACGTCATAACAGGGAGAATAGGTCCGAAAATCTCTTCACTCATAACAGCGTCTTCCCAGGTGACATTATCCATTATGACCGGTTCGATCTGCAGCGTCTCTTCTTTTTTCTTTCCTCCGAAGACAACCCTGGAAGCATCAATCATGCCGCACAGTCTGTCAAAATGCTTTTTGTTCACGATGCGCCCATAGTTTTTGTTATCAAAAGGTTTTTCACCGAGCTGTCTTTTTATCTCTATGATAAGATATCGTATAAGAGCATTTTTTATTTTTTTGTCACACAGAATATAATCCGGTGCCACACAGGTCTGACCGCAGTTTATAAGCTTGCCAAAAACTATTCTCCTTGCAGCAAGCGGAAGCTTTGCAGTTTCATCGACTATCACCGGACTCTTACCGCCAAGCTCAAGAACAACAGGAGTCAGGTACTCTGCCGCATTTTTCAGAACTATCTTCCCCACCGCCTGACTGCCTGTAAAAAACACAAAGTCAAACTTTTTACGAAGAAGATAAAGATTTTCCTCTTTTCCGCCCTGAACCACAGCTATATATTTCTTAGGATAACACTCAGACAAAATTTTTTCTATTATCGCTGCTGTCTCCGGAGCGCATTCTCCGGGCTTTACTATAGCAGTATTTCCGGCAGCTATAGCATCAGCAAGAGGGCCAAGAGCAAGCAGAAAAGGATAGTTCCACGGGCTTATGATAAGAGTGTTTCCATATGGCACAGCCTGTATGAAGCTGCGCGATATAAACTGGGCAAGAGGAGTACGGACACGCTGAGGTGCGGCAAGCTTTGATGTGTTTTTCAGAAGAAAGCTTATCTCTGACAGAACCATGCCTATCTCACACATATATGCTTCATATCTGCTTTTTCCCATATCCTTGTCAAGTGCAGTCAATATCTCTGCTTCGTGTTTTTTTATGGAACCTCTCAGCTTTCTGAGCATATCAAGCCGGAAGGATACAGAAAAAGTTTCGCCTGTCTGAAAGTATTGTCTCTGTTTTGCAGCTATCCTGTTTATCTCTGTTGTATTCAATGTGTTGCCACTCCTATCTTAAGATTCTATCTTACTTTCCGGACCTATGCTATGGTTATCACACATTATTTTTTCTATAACACACTCATGCTTCTTGGTTTCCTTGTCATAGTTTACTCCGACAAGAAGGATCTCTTTGCTATATCCACTAAGGGCTCCGGTGTATCGTTTTTCTTTTATCTGCTTTATTGCCGT
>SVNR01000019.1 GCA_015066815.1 Ruminococcus sp. | reverse complement strand
GCTTTCGCGGCATAAAAGCTTATTGACTGCAAAAGGTTAGCTATTTACAGAACAAATTTATGCCACTACAATTTTATTTTTAAAATTTTTGGAGAAAAAGTTGTCAAGTAATATTGACAATTTCAGAGCGACTTTCAACTTGATGGCACTTCAGTATATGGACTAAGCTATCTTGACGATATTGCATTTGAGTGGATTGCACAGGCGATACACGGACTCGAAACAATGATGCCGTTTTGTGTAAAAGGTTTTTTAGAACCAAATCGGTTTTTATGTACAGTGAGCTATTGGAATTGCCATATTGTGTGTGAAGATGATGAACGCTACCCATTGGATAAGGAAGATGTAATAAATGAAATATCACATACTAATATGCTTCAATTTTGTCAGTACCTCTATGATGATATAAGTCAGAGTATAGATGAATGGGCTTCGTTTGTCGATTATGAACAATTAGATGTTGTAGAAAGAAAAGAAACTCTTGTGCAAAAGCTTAATCACTTAAAAAACCTAATTTCTGAAAGGGAAGAATATTTTGGGAATAACCGTTGTTTTCTCTAATATGGAAATCTCAATTTGAAAAATACAATTTTATAAAAAGTTCTTATTAATATCAATACTGTGTGCAACCATGGTATCTTGCGGAAACACTTCAGAGAAAGCTTCTTCTGATAATGTTGCTTCTACTTCTGTTGAGAAATTGACGGAAATCACCTCGATAAAAAGATAAAGCTTATTATTCCTACAATAACAGATGTACCCATCATACACGGCATCAGCGTAATAGCATTTACTGCCGATATTTTTTCAATGAAAGCTTCACTTCCGAACAAAGTTATGAATATCATTCCTCCGCAGTTGTTATTCACCATATGGCAGAAGGATGCAGGATATATTGACTTTGTCTTTTCGGTAAGGAGAGTAAGAAAAGCATTCATGAAAATGCAGAAAACACACATAAGCAGAATGCCCAGCCAGGGGAAGAAGTCATAATCCACGCCGAAATTGTGACCTGATATTGTAAGGGGAGCATGCCATAGACCCCAGAGAATACCGCCCACGATAATTGCCGCAGGCTTTACCATAAGCTCTGTTAATTTTGGCATCATATATCCTCTCCAGCCCCATTCTTCGCCGAAGGCAGGGAAGAAAACTATGATTGAAGCAAAAATTGTAAGAATATAGCTGCAGATACGTGCGACGCTTTCATCGGAAGCAAAAGCTTCAGATAAGCTTAAATCTCCTGCGAAAATCTGCCATGCCAGAACTACGAAAACAAGAACCTCCAGAAGTTTTACAACAACAGACGCTATATAGTATTTTACATTGCCCTTAAAATTAAGACCGAGGTAGGAATTTTTAAAGCCTTCCTTTGTTACAAGTCTTGTGACAAGGTGTGCGATTGATGGAATCAGCATACCAAAAACGCCTACCGCATAAGCGACGGTCGCTGCCTTTTCGGAAGCATAAATCGGCTCGCCATAAACGCTGTTCAGGACAGGAAGGATAATCCAGAACGGGATAAAGGCAATAAGCAGATATATTACAAGTCTTTTTACTGTATCTTTTTTACTGTTCATAAGCTTCTACCCCCTTCTTATAAAGCGGAACGCTTATCTTACAGGAAACCCAGTAAAGCAGAATTGAAACCGCAGGGAAAATACTCAGAATAATCATTGCCGCATCCCCTGAAAGCAATGTCATAACCGTTTCCAATAAATTTTCACTTTCTAAGATAAAGGAAATATCACCGAAAAGGAAATAAATAATTCCGATAACCAACAGAACACCTATTGAGCCGAATTTTACGGTGTTTCCAAACACTATGCCGAAGCGCAGATAAAAGGGATTGGCAAAAGCGGTATAAAGGATATTTCCACAGAAGATAATCATCAGCGCTGAGCCCATGGAATACATGGTACTGTCCACTACAAGACAGATAACCGTGTCTGTAAGAAAACAGATTACAAGGGTAGCGATATTTACAATAAGAAGTGTGTAATACTTACCCTCAACGTGTCCCTTTGCGCCTGAAGGACAGGAAATATTGAAGCTGCCGATTGTACGCTTTTCATCAGCGGCAAAAAGCTGATGGTCGAATATACTCACCATAAAGAACATTAAGATATAAATCATGGGACATACATTCGTAAGCTTTTCTTCCAGACTATGAGCAGCAGCGGTAGTCAGCAGGATTGTAATAATGCTGATCAGGTCCATAGCGCCTAAAGTGATTAAGTCAAGCTTGTATGCAAGGAAGTTTTTATAAATGATACCGCTCATTATTTCTCCCTCCTTTTGAAAATGAATAAGAGCAGGGCAAACTGAATCAGAATTACGCCTATAAGCATAAGGGGAGTAAAGGGTGCAACATTTGTAATAACGTCACTCAGGTAAGCTTCCATTATTACGTAACGGTCAGCGTGACCGGGTGGCAGCTTGTTTAATTCGCCTGCTGTGGGAATCATAAAACCGAAAACGAAGGTAGCAGTGAGGCCTGACATGAAAAGACCGCCCTTATCAACAGATTTGAAAAAATACATAGCCGCACCGAAAACTACGCTCATAAGATCCATAAAGGTAATAAACAGAAGTGATAGTCCTATATCGTTGCCTGTAACCGTAGTGCCTGCTGCGTAAGCAATGATATATGTAAGGGGAATTGAGATTATTAATGATACAGTCATACTGATAATATTCATAACAGTTTTGGCAAGAGCAAGCCTTGCGGCGCTTATCTGCGTTGAACGGCGGAAATAATCCCATATCGGCTTAGTAATATCCTTTGAAGCTGCGTCTGATGGAAGCATAGCAAACATACCTGCTGCCATTATGGGCATTAGTTTGATAATAGTCATGCTGCCGCTCATGGCGTCTTCAGGTATAATAAGCTTAAGATTTCCGAATCTGAAGCTGAGCAGTACAAGAACAGGAAACAGGATTAAAATCAGTGAGCCTATGCTGTATGAAAGGAGCAACTTTTTTATAAGCAATAATTCACGATATAAAAGGGCGGCAAATGATGGCTTTTTCATTATGACCACTCCTTTTTCTCTTTGTTTACATAGAACAGCATGATTTCTTCAAGGTTTGTCTTTTCGATAAGTGCGCCCGAGTATTTCTGCTTTGCCTTTGCTCTGTCGGTAACCATAGCTTCCACGCCGAAATCGGTAATTCTTGCGCTGATATAGTCTTCGGATGCAATTTCCTTGAAATCATTCTTGGCACATTTCAGAATACCGTGGCTTTCTAAGATTTCATCCTTGTAGCCTGTAAGGAGAATCTTACCCTTATCGATAAAGGTGACGCAGTCGGCGATTTTATCAAGGTCGCTTGTGATGTGCGATGACATGAGAATGGAGTTTTCCTCGTCCTGTAAATATTCGCGGAAAATATCGAGAATTTCGTTTCTTACAACGGGGTCGAGACCTGTTGTAGCTTCATCCATAATGAGGAGTCTTGCGCCGTGGGAAAGTGCGGCAGAAATCTGGATCTTCATCTTCATACCTTTTGAAAACTTTGCAATTTTCTTCTTTCTGGGCAGACTGAAGCGGTCGAGATATTCGTAATATCTCTGCTCATCCCATCCGCTGTATAATCCTCTGAACATCTTGCCTACCTGGATAGCGTTAAAGCTTTCGTGGAAAGGAATTTCATCAAATACAGCGGCAATATGCTCCTTGATTTCATACTCGTTCTTAATGTGGTCCAGACCAAGCATCTTTATAGAGCCTGCGTCACACTTTGTAATGTTGAGGAGTGCTCGTATAGTGGTAGTCTTACCTGCGCCGTTCTGTCCGATAAAACCCATGATAGAGCCTTTCGGTACATTAAAGCTTACATTATCGAGGGTAAAGCCGTCGTATTTTTTGGTAAGACCGCTTATTTCGATAGCATTTGTGTAATCGTTCATTAAATTTCGCCTCCGTAAAGCATATCAATGATTTCCTTAAGGTCATCGGCGGAAAGATTGCAGGCCTTTGCCTTTTCGCATGCCTTTTTCAGCAGCTCTTCCGTCTGTCGTACGCATTCCTCTCTGAGAAAATCCGTATTCTGCCCCTTTACAAAGCAGCCCTTACCCGGTACGGAATAGGTATATCCGTCCCTCTCCAGTTCTTCATAAGCGCGTTTTGTAGTGATAACGCTTATCTGAAGCTGTGCTGCAAGCACACGCATTGACGGCAGGGCGTCCTCCGCCGTGAGCGTG
This sequence comes from Ruminococcus sp., assembly GCA_015066815.1. Lineage (GTDB taxonomy): Bacteria > Bacillota > Clostridia > Oscillospirales > Ruminococcaceae > HUN007. The sequence continues at coordinate 43,577 of SVNR01000019.1, read as the reverse complement.
CCGTTCATGATCTGAGCCTTTATCTGAGAGATGATCTGCTGATAAATCGGCTCGTCTGATGAATTGCTTATAATAATATCCATTAGTGCACCTCTGTTAAAACTGTGTATATACATTATACACAGTATAGCATGTATATATACAGTTGTCAATAGGCAAAATGAAAAAAATAAAAACGACAAATTTTGTAATTCCTGTTTGGAGTGTTATAATAAAAGTACAGTTGCCACTCACCCAAAAATCTGATAGAATAGAAATAAGAAAACAAATCAGATGAGGTGGAGAAAATGAACTACAGCAATACCGTTCCTTATGTCCTCATAAGGGGCTGCGACGTAAAAGTTGTCGGAATATTCCACTGATGTCCAATATTCAATTTCAAGAATAAGTAGGTTATAGTTGCAATATGAAAAAATCATTACGGCAATATCAGCGTTATTGTTTTGTGCGGCAACAGCAGTATCCTGTGGAGGCGTGGCTGAAAAGGATTCTGCAATAGTTGGTGAAAAAACTACCTCTGCCGCTATTACTACGACTGCGACAGAAATCACATCCGCCGCAGAAGAGGAGGATATCGAGATGAGTATAATACAAAAATTCTATGACAGTATGGCTTCTCACTACGACAAACTATTTCTCGATTGGAAAACTACCACGAAAGAACAAGCCGTATTACTGCAAGGCTTGTTTCAAAAGTACGGTTATGACAAAAAATCGAGCATACTTGATTGTGCTTGTGGAATAGGAACACAGGTAATAGGACTTGCTACTCTTGGATACAATGTAACCGCTTCTGATATCAGCGATGGTGAAATTGCCGAAGCAAAAACAAGAGCATTAAATGCTAATGTTGACATTCAATTCAAAAAAGCAGACTTCTGTGCATTAGCAGAAGTTTTTTCGAAAAAGTTCGATATTGTTATCGCTATGGATAATGCGTTGCCTCATATGCTTACAAGCGATGATTTAGGCAAAGCCGTAAAAAGCATTACAGGTCAGATCAAGGAGAACGGCATTTTTGTTGGAAGTATAAGAGATTATGATTTGTTGCTCAAGGATAAACCGCCATACTCTCCTCCATATATTCACGAAACTGAAAAAGGAAAGCGTGTGTCTTTTCAAACCTGGGATTGGAGCGATGACCGCTATAAACTTACACAATACATTATTGATGACGAGATAACCTTGGAAATCAATAAATTTGAATGTGAATACAGAGCAACTCGTAGAGAAGAATTGACGAATCTTTTTACAGCCAATGGTTGCAAAGAAGTTGTTTGGATGTTTCCCGAAGAAACGGGATTTTATCAACCCATTATTGTTGCAAGAAAATAAACAAAATTCAAATTGTAAAACAGTTCAATATGTACCGCCGTATTCGAAAAAATCCGAGTACGGCTTTTTCTTTTTTTCTTCCCAAGTATCATATGATTGTACTGACTTCTTCCTTTAAACACTAAAGGAAGAGCATAGTATAAGCTATTATTCTCTTTGATCAAAACACTTTGTCTTAAGGTTTTTTTATAATCTCTTGTAAAAAACGCATTTTATATTTGTAACGTATTTTAGGTTACAAATATAAAATAACATGTTTTTGTGAATTATCAAGTAAAAACATCTTTTACATAAATAAGCCACATTTCGCATCACAAAAAAGCTCCCACATCCGGAACTGTGAGAGCTTTTTATATTTTCTCTGTTTCAAATCAAGATATGCTTTAGCTTTAAACAAGATCAGATACTCCGGTCTGAGACCAGATAATCCATCACGAACAATTTTTCCTTCCAATAATGCTTGATAATAATCGTCATCAAGCAGAATTGCTGATAAACTTGAAACAGAATCATCAATGTGAACAGGAGTGATTCTCGTCATTTCATGAATTTCAAAATCACTTCTGCAAAACAACTCTATCATTTTGGGATAAGAGTCGTCTTCAGGTTTGTCAAATCTGTAAAATTGTGGTTTCAAACCGCTTCTGGCTTTATTTCTGTATCTTCCGTCAATAATGAATTTCCAGAACTTATTTCCAAACTCAGGTGTCAGCGCTTCAACGATCAGAACCATATCAAGATCTCTTGTTGGTCTGAATGATGTATCATTACTTTCAAATACAATATCGCAGGCAGCTCCGCCTATCAGCACGTATTGATCTTCATAATCAGCAAAATACTTTTTAAAGGTATCCAGTCCTTTTACCATACATACTCCTCCAGCATTTCAGTTATAGATATGATTACTCTTTCGTCCTGTTTCTCTTCATCCGTCAGGGACAGTACAACACTTAACGGATCTTCAATTGATTTATTGTTGTAGTCAATAAAATATCCCAATTCAAGAACAGTGCAACCAATTTCTTCACCGACGCGTATCCTGGGCATTTTGGTTAATCCTGTTTTTGATAATTCTTTTTTAGTAACTGCATAGGTAGGATAATTATTGTCTGCAAGCATAGAATATTCGCACAAAGCAGATATACCTGCCTTCTTTTCTAAATGAATATCTTCCTTAAGATCATATCTCATAATAACAGGGTTTCTCAGAATGGGCTTTACCTGTTCCCACAACTGCTGTATATCATGTGGGATAGTAATTACTCTTGATTTTCCTTTAATATCAAGGATGTTCACGTTCAGATATTCGAGTTCATCAAAACACCTGGTTACAGACATTTTAGAAACTTCTAATCTCTCAGCTACTTTTGAAACAGTCATCTTATCCCATTTTTCGTAAATGGCTGTTAGTATAAGCTTCTGTGTTAAGAATGAAGTGAGATAAACTGGAGCGATATCACGTATGCCTGAATCAGAAAGCAAGTATCCGATGAACGGCAAATAAACCTGTTTTCCAGCCAATACAAAAGGGATACCTTCTTCTACTAACTTCTCTTTTATATAAAAAGTGGTTGATTCAAGAAATACAGCACAGTTAAGTTTGGATACACTCTGAACTTTTGCTCTGTCTTTTCTGAGCATCACAAGTCCGGCTTCAGCTTTAGGTTGGATTGCGATCCAATGTACACTGTTTGTTTCAACATCAAAAATAGTATATTTGCCTTTAAACACTAAAGGAAGATCATTGTATAAGCTGTTATTCTCTTTGATCAAAACACTTTGTCTTAAAGTTTTTTCTAAATAATCTCTCATAAAAACCACCTTTTATATTTGTAACGTATTTTAGGTTACAAATATAAAATAACATGTTTTTTGTGAATTGTCAAGTAAAAACATCTTTTACATAAATAAGTCATATTTCACACCACAAAAAAGCTCCCACATCTGAAGCTGTGAGAGCTTTTTTATATTTTCTCATTTTACGTTCGCTGATTGCTGAAAGAACGTTAAGAATATCTCTTGTTGACTTAGTATTCAATACTTGGCAAGCTTGCTGATAAGGGGAAGTAAATCCATTCGCAGATGCTCGGTTGTGATATATGGAAACAGTTCTCTGTAAAAAAAATGCCGCCGGTAGTTGCAAATGCTGTTTGTCAAAATCACATTAACATCTTCAATATCCCCACATCCGCAGGACAGAACTCATACTGCGTTATCTCATCAGGCGTAATCCACTTCAAATCATTATGCTCAATGAGCTTCGGCGCACCTTCTGCTATTTTAGCATTGAATACAGTAAGCCTAATTGTAATATCAGGATATTCATGAATAACTTCTGTAAAAACCTCGCCAACTTCAAGGACGATGTCAAGCTCTTCCTTGCATTCACGAATTAAAGCCTGTTCTTTGGTTTCACCCGGTTCAACTTTGCCACCGACAAACTCCCAGAGAAGCGGTCTTGCTTTGCTTACAGGACGCTGACATATCATAAACTTGTCGTTATCCCATATAAGAGCAGCAACAACTTCTGTCATTATCCCACCACCAGTTTATTTGTTTTCTTGATGAATTTTGCAGGGATAGGCTTTTTAAGCTTCCATACAATATTCATCGGCTTAGAGCCTTCACAGCTAACAAAGTCAGCTAAGCCTAAGAAGGTATACGACGAAGTGCCCAGCTTGTCCTTTTTGTATTCACGAACAAACAAAAGCTCCATGTCACCGGTTGTTCTGTGCTTCATATAACGCTGACCTGTATTACTTTCCTGAGAGGTTGTGCTCTGACTCTGCCAATGGAACAATGTATCATTGATAGAATAATCGTTATACATTGTAGTCGGAGAGTAGTCCTTCTCAGCTTTGTTAAGCGTTACAAAATGAACGTCAACTTTCTTGTCAGTCAGATATTTTGTACCTTCTCTGACTGTATTCGGTTTTAAGAAGTCAAGCGCAACAAGAATCTGGTCTCTTGAATATGTGCAGTGAAGATCAAGGGGACAATCAAAGCCTAAGTCAACCTGTTCATCAACAAAGTCGATTCTGTCGTAGTTATAATAAAGAACGTCGAGCATTTCAGCCAACATAACAGGTGATTTCTGAAGTAGTCTGAAGCCTTCGAGAAGGTCAGTAAATTCGCATTCTTCATAAGTTTTCTGCCAGATTGTAAACTGTAACATCTGCCACATTCTGATTTCACCTTCGCTGAAATCGTCAAGTGTATACTTATCAATTTCGGGAAGAAAATCAACTATAAATTCAATCCAACGTCTTGAATCTATACTGCAAATACGTGGAAATGCCTTTGTCATTATAGTTTCAAGTTCTTCGTCAAACTCAGGCTTAGCACCTGCTATCTGACAAAGCCTTGCAAAGCTGTTCTTTGTATTATAAATAGATGAGAAGTCAATATGATAGTAGGTAAGGAAGTTTTCGAGAGTAAGTTCAAGACCTGTATCATCTGAAAAAGTTGAAAGCTTACCAACAATAGCGATCTTATTGCCGATACTTTTCCTGATATTATCGAGGATGTATTCGGCAGCCTTTTCTTCAAGCTGAATATAACAACCCTTTGGAAGCGAGATAAATCCGTTCTTGATTTCGTTCTGAACGCTCTTTCCGCTATCTGATAAGAGGGCAGAGAACTTGTTTTCAAAGCTGTACTTTTTATTAGCTTGTCCGATAAAGTCAAGAACAGTAAGACATTCCTTGCCCTCAGATAAACGAAGGCCACGTCCTAACTGCTGTAAAAATACAGTCAAGCTTTCGGTAGGACGGAGGAAAAGGATTGTGTTTATTTCAGGAATATCCACACCTTCGTTATAAAGGTCTACTGCAAAAATAAATGTGATCTCACCGCTGACAAGTCGTTTGTTGGCGGTTCTTCTTTCTTCAGGAGAGCTATCCGCAGTAAGCGCCATTGATTTGATACCGGCTTGATTGAACTTTTCAGCCATATAAAAGGCGTGCTCTTTTGATACGCAGAAGCCGAGTCCTGTAACCTTGCTCATATCAGTAACAATACGGTTAATCTGCTTTAAAATCAGCATTGTACGCATATCGTTACCAGTATAAACATTAGAAAGTGCCGAACGTTCATAGCCGCCTCTTGACCACTTGACATCTGTAAGGTCAACGGTATCAGAGATACCAAAATACTGGAAGGGGCAAAGAAGCTTTCTGTCAATAGCTTCGGGAAGTCTGATTTCAGCGGCTACTCTGTTATCAAAGTAGTCAAGAACACTCTTTCCGTCCAGACGTTCAGGAGTTGCAGTAAGTCCAAGCAGAAGTTTTGGTTTGTAATACTGCAAAAGCTCTGTATATGTAGGTGCGGCGGCGTGGTGAAATTCGTCCACTATAATAAAGTCGTAAAAATCAGGAGATGTTTTCTCGGTAAGTGAGCGAGAATTCAAAGTCTGAATTGATACAAACAGATGTTCAAGACTTTTCGGTGTGTATCCGCCGACAAACAGCTCACCAAAATTACCGTCCTTTAAAATACCTCTGAAACACTTTATGCTCTGACGAAGGATTTCCTCTCTGTGTGCAACAAAGAGAAGACGACAGGGCTTGCCTGGATTTTCACGAACAAAGCGTCTGTAGTCAAAAGCAGATATAACGGTTTTACCCGTACCCGTTGCGGCAACAAGAAGATTTTTATACTTGTTACGGATTTTTCTTTCCGCGTCAAGCTTGTCAAGAATTGACTGCTGATATGGGTAAGGGAAGATGTCAAAGCTGTAATCGGTGTTATCATCAAGAGACATATACTTTTCAGCATTAAGCGCCTGAATAAGCTGTTCCTTGTCGGTTTCGCTATAATCTTTAAACTCATTGCTGTTCCAGTAGCTGTCAAAAGTAGCTGAAATCTTCTTGATTGTTTCAGGAAGGTCATGAGCTGTGATTTTTAAGTTCCATTCAAGACCACTTGAAATCGCGGCATTAGAGAGGTTTGAAGAACCGACATAAGCTGTTGTAAAGCCTGTGTTACGATAGAAAACATATGACTTAGCGTGAAGTCGGGTAGATTTTGTGTTGTATGAGATCTTAATCTGAGTATTAGGGAGCTTGCGTAGTTCCTCTATGGCTTTAACGTCGGTTGCACCCATATATGAAGTAGTGATAACTCTTAGCTGACCGCCATTCTTGGTGAATTCAGTCAGTTCATCAATGATAAGGCGCAGACCGCTCCATTTAATAAAGGAAACAAGCATATCGACTCTGTTGCAGGACACAATTTCCTTTTTAAGCTCCGTCATCATACCTGGCTCATTAAGTGATCCTGTAAAGAGTGAGCTTGAAGCAAGAGAGGTTTCAGGTCGAGTTATATTGATTTTGCCGCTGACAGCAGAAATATTGTTCTGACGATTTACAACTGCCAAAAGCTGTTCGGCACGCTCATCAACAGTATTACCGTCAAATTCATCGTCACCTGTAACTTCAGCTACAGTAGAGACGATTTTGTTCGCAAGCTTCAACTGTTCTGAAATATCGCTGCTCTGAACCTGACGTAAGCCCTTTTCAACTACCTCAGCAATATATTTTGCAAGGATAGCAGGAGCTTCGGCATTATCTATTTTATTTGTATCAACAATCTGTTCAGGATTTTCGAGTTCTGAACTGAGTGCTTTTGATATGACTTGTTCGTATAAACCTTCGTTAAGCATATAAACGCACCTCCATAATACTATTGTATATTTAGTTCACTATAACTGATTTTCAATAGATATTATACATCGCTTCGCAGGAAAAGGCAATAACTTCATTGAAAAGTTCTTTGAGAAATCAAAAAAGGTTTCAACTAAGATATACCGCCGTCACATCAATCCCAAGCCTCTCCATCCCCTAAGAAACAGAAAGGTTGATTTCCCCATGAACCTGTAGTATAATGAGCTTATAAATAAAAATCTGAGGAGATGACAGATTATGCAGGAAATCATAGCGGCAGGTATAATTTTTTTAATAGCTCTTATTGCATTATGGTTAAGTATTCGTTCTTTTATGGAAAAAGGCTTTCTTTTTAATAATGCCTATATTTGGGCATCGGAGCAGGAACGTGAGTCGATGGATAAAAAACCATACTATCGTCAGTCGGCTATTATGTTTTTATTTACATGTCTGATCTTTTTATTAAACGGCTTTGCGTTTCTCTTTCATATTACCTGGATTTTTTACATTGTGATAGCAATTGCTATCATTGTTATGGTTTATGCTGTTATTTCAAGCAGAGCGATCGAGCAGAAGAAACAGCAAAAGTAATGGACAAATCAAAATTTATAGAGTCAGACAAACTTGAATCAGTAATGGAGAATAAACAATGAAAATCTACGATATTTCTCAGGAAGTTTTCGGATGTCAGGTGTATCCCGGCGATCCGGAACCGGAAAAAAAGATGCTTAGTTTAATGGAAAAAGGTGGCTTGTATAATCTGACAGCATTCAGCATGTGCGCTCACAACGGCACACATATAGATGCGCCTTTTCATTTTCTCAGAGACGGAAAAACTGTGGATGCTATATGTTTAGAGTCGTTTGTGGGAATGGCTTATGTGGCAGAACATCATGGGAGTGTCTCCGGTGATGATGCTTTGGAAATGGTTAAAAAAGCGAAAGAACAGAATCCGGAAGCGGCAAAGAGAATCCTGATCAAGGGAGCCGCAGAAGTTTCGCAGGAAGCCGCGGAAGTATTTGCTTCCTCAGAAATTTTACTTCTGGGAAATGAATCTCAGACTGTGGGTCCGGAAGATGCGCCGATGGCAGTGCATCACATACTTTTGTCAGCGGATGTTATCTTGCTTGAAGGGATATGTCTGGCAGAGGTTTCGGAAGGTGTTTATTTTTTGAATGCTGCGCCGCTGAATTTATCAGGTGCGGACGGTTCACCATGCAGAGCTGTATTGATAGCTTCTGAGAGATAAAACCAGGTTTATCTTACAGTTCAATACTGATAGAAAACGATATCTAAACGTTTCATAGGTTGTACTCGTGTAGAGAGTATGATAAAATATAGTGGACGCAGAAATACTTTTTTGCGTCCACTATATTTTTCAGGAGCTGATAATAATTATGAATAGTTATGTAACAGGAAACACAATAAAAAAATTAAGAGAACAAAAGGGACTTACACAGCTGCAGCTTGCAAATATGCTTAATGTAAGTGATAAAGCAGTTTCACGCTGGGAGACCGGAAAAGGTTTTCCTGATATAAGTCTTGTGGAAGCACTTGCGGGAGCGCTTGGAATATCAGTTATAGAACTTTTTTCGGGGAGAACTGTAACAAACAGGAATGTTTCAGGAAATATGCTTCGTTCAGTATTTTATGTATGTCCGATATGCGGCAATATTATATGTTCAACAGGAAGTGCAGTAATCAGCTGCTGCGGAATAACTATTCCTCCGCTTGTCGTAGATGAAACCGATGATGAGCATGTTCTGAGTATAGAGTATATAGAAGATGAATACTATGTGACACTTTCGCATGATATGACAAAACAGCACTATATTTCGTTTATCGCATATGTTACATCTGAGAAGACAGAGATAGTAAAGCTTTATCCGGAAGGAAATCCTGAAGCAAGATTTTTCATCAGAGGAGACGGTTATATGTATTATTATTGCAATCATCACGGACTTATGAGAAGAAAAGTGTCAAGAAAACCATAGTAAACGATAAGTCGATCTGACGTGCACTGTAGCTTTATTCTCTGTTGACGGAATCTATGAAATACCGGATGCCGGCAGAATAAATATATAGTGAAAGTCAGAATAAAACTGACTTTCACTATAATTGATTTATTAATATTGCCTAAGAAGTACTTAAGCTGCATTGCAAGGTCACCTGTTATGAAGCCTGCAAGCCATTCAGATATTTTATCCTTAGCTGCAGGAATAAGAATCAGTACCAGCGTGGCTGCTACAGTAAGACCAAGTATTATGATGAGAGTTATGATACCAAAAAAACTTCTGTTGATAAAAACTAAAAAAAATGCTATACTATTAAATACAACGGAAGTCGGATTTATTCTGACGTTCACTGTATTTATGCAGAACGGAGGCTGAGAACGTGGGAACATACTTTAATCCATCAAATGAAGGATTTATAAAGTCGGCAAAGGACGAAATCTATATTGATAAATACGCGGTGATGCAGAAAAAGTAGCCAGGCTGCTTGAGCTTTCACATGAAACCTACTCATCTGTTATGGAATACAATAGTGAGAATGCATTAAGCTGCGCTATAACGATGGCGTATTTTACTGCACCGGCATATTATACAATAATAAGAGCACTTCCTTCCGGAAAAGGCTTTGCAGATATTGCGCTGATACCGAGAGCCGACTCTGGAAACAAGCCGGCAATGATTATTGAACTAAAATGGAATATGGATGCAGATACAGCAATAAAACAGATAAAAGAAAAGCGTTATGCAGGCATGCTAAAAGGATACGGGAAAGATGTTCTGCTTGTAGGTGTTATAGTAAACGCAATAAATAAATTGCGTTTACTATTAGCCGATCTGCACGGAGATGACGCAGTCATCGGATGTGCAAGGCAATATAAATAAAATAATTATAGTGAAAGTCAAATTTATTTTGACGTTCACTATAATTATAATAAGACAAGTAAGAAGCACGAGTGTATAATTGAAAGTGTGAGATTATAGCGAACGCAAATAATTAATCAACTTTGAAACTTTCGTCCGAAACTATAATGTTAGAATATTTGTTGAAAAATATTGAAAAAACGGCAAATATCACATTATAAAGGGATATTTGTCGTTTCAAAAAATGACAAATGTCATATTTACATAAAAAAAACATTGTGCTAAAATAAAACTAATAATATACAATTTTTAGAGAAGTTATAGTGAGCATAATTTCGGAATGTTTGTGTATAGATAAAGACAGCTAAGAGAGAAAAAGTTATTGCTAAGGCTATGCTTGCGTGATAACATGTGTAGAATATCAGCAAAATTACAGTTGGTGATAATATTTATTTAGTATGTTGTTTTTACAGATATGCCGGGGAGAGTTTACCTTCCCGGTGTTTTTATATATTTATATGAAAAAACTGTATCAACTTCAGTGAAGATTATTTCAAACATTATTATCAGAAAAGGAGAGACAAATTTTATTATGAAAAAAAAATCCATGATCTTAAGTTTCGCATTGATTGCAGGGGTGGTTTTTAACTCCTGCCAGAGCAACAAATCTGAAAAAAATAATTATAGTTTAACAAGCACAGATTTAAGTTTTGTACAGGATTCTGATGTTATAGCAAATACTATAAATAACGGATTGATATATTCCTTGTCATATATAGATGATTATAATGCGGATATGCTATCGTTTGACAAAAGTAACATGTCAAAAACCGCAGACAAAATCAGTAAAGAAGGCATAATAAACCTGTTTTATACTGAAAACTATAATATAATATACAGTGTTGATGATGAAAAAAACACAGTTTCTGTTACTGATTTATCTGATAAATTGGTTTTTAGCGTAATATTAGAAAAAGATAAACAATTAATTGATGTTTGTGAAGATGAAAACAGCATATGTTTTTTGTGTGATGATAATACTGTAACGAGGTACTCTGATACGGGAGAACATCTGAACGATTACAGTTTTAACTTTGAAAACAATGATACTATAAAATTTGTATCTGATATAGCGGAAAAATCTGATTATATATATTGTTTAGCTACCGAATATAACTACAACGATGATTCTTCTAAAAACTTTCTTATGAAATATTCAGAAGAGAAGTGTGAGTTTGAATCAGATACAGAGCTTTATGATACAGGAAATAATATTGACAGCATCTTCTTTGATTCATCCGATAATTTAGTGATCTCAAGCTATGATGATTCATGTGCTTACATAGATCTGTATAACCCGGAGAATGCTGCAGATGTTGTTAAAAAAGAAATTGAAGGTGTTACACATGTATATGGAGAGCAGTCAGGTAGTTTAATATATGAAAAGGACGGGAAAATCTATCTTTTTGACATTTATTCTGACAGCTCTGAAGAGATTTATAATACCGAAGATGAGGTCCTTATCAGTGCTGTAACGTCCGATGATGTTGTAAGACTGAGTTTTAGAAATAATACACATTTACTTGAACTGACTTCGAAGGACATTGATGGTAATAATATATCATCAGAGCTTATTACTGTTTCAGAAAAATATGTAAATTACTTGATTCGTGATATGTACGTACTGAAAAATGGTGATATCGGATTTGTTGCTGCAGATTATGATAAAGGTTCTGTTTGTATTTGTCTTTATAATAAAAATACAGGTGCTGAGTGGTTTGAATTATCCGGTTTTGATATGCAGGATGAATCGAATATATCTTTGGTTAGTATAAATGAAGAATTTGCAGTAATAAGAAATATGAAAGATTTATATCTATATAGTTTCATCCAGAATAAAACAGATTCTGTTTTTGTACAGGACGCGACAGAAATTATCAGCTGCTGTGTATCTGATGATAATAAACTGAATTTATTATACAATAAAAATGATTCTCTGTACTTATCTGAGTTTAATACCGAAAGCTTAATGGCAGGTTCAGAAAAAAAGATACAAACAGTAAAAGGTACCTCTGAAGATATGATTATCAGCGGAAACAAAGATTATAAGTTTTTTCTTAATGTCGGTGAACAGCTGATCGGAGTCAGAGTTGATAATAAAGAGGAAGTACTTATTGATTGGTCTGTCAGCGGATATAAAACATCGATAAATAATATAAATATCCTCGAGGGTGATAAATTCCTTTGTGTTTCTGATGATAATCGGTTTGTTGTTTTAGAGAAGACACAGGCAGGAGAGCAGAAAGTGATAAATGTCGGAGTTCTGGGCGGTATACCGAGCTGTTATTCTGATTATACCCAAAGCAAATCCGGCTCGGAATATATAGTAAACCTGAAAGATTACAGCGAATATGATCAAAACGGCGATGCCGGTATTGGCCAGTTTAATCTTGATATTGTTTCGGGTAATACTCCTGATGTTATTGTATTTCGCGGAGCTGCAGACATAGACCTGTATCGTGAGAAAAATTTACTTGTTTCTCTTGATTCGTTTATTGATTCTGATCCGGAAATTAAAAAAGAGGATTATCTGAGCAATATTTTCGAGATGAATACAACAGATGCAAAACTGTATTATATAACTCCGCAGGTTCTGCTTCGAACAATATCAGGCAAAAGTGAAAATTCCGAAAACACAATAAAAGGACTTACTGAAAATATCAGTAACTATAAAAAAGAATTCCCGTTCGGAAAAATTTCATGCAGTCAGATTCTGAGATACTTGTTGTCTGTTAATTCTGTTGATGTTATTGAAAATTCTGAATGCATCAGAGAATATCTGGAGTTTTCAAAAAAGTATGGTGTAAGCGATCCGGAGGATGAGCTTACAATGAGCGATTACTATGAAGGAATACACAATAATCAGATACAGTTTATGATTAGTTCGTTTGGTGGGTTTGAAAATTACAATATAATTAATAAAGCGTTGTTTGATGGAAATGTCATGTTTTGTGGTGTTTCAGCAAATGAAAAGGATGCTGTTGCGTTGGAAGGACTTTTTAGTATGGCCATTACTAACGAATCAACCTGTAAAGATCTGGCGTGGAAGTATATAAGGAGTTTTCTGAGTGATGATTATCAGAACGGAATCAGTGATTCATATGGACTGGGATTCCCGGTAAAACTATCAGCCCTTGATTGTGCTGCCAAAAAAGCACAGGATAAAAATCTGGCTATATCCGAGTTCCCGATCGGAAACAAAAACATAGATGTAGGATATATTTCTGATAATGAGATAGAAACGCTTATTGATACTATTAAAAACTGTAATACAAAGTGTATCCAGAATCCGAAAATAATGTCAATATTAGATGAAGAAGCAAAATTGTATTTTTCCGATGAATCTGATATAGATGCAACTATTTCGTCGATAAAAAATAAAGTGAGTATATATATCAATGAAATCAAATAACAGAAAACATGATGAAAAAGATTTTGCTGCAGTATGTTTATACATATATAAAACTATAAAATATTGATTAATCTCTGAAAATATGATAGAATAATAATTGGATTTTTTAAAACATACGGAGGTAATCATGGAATACTGGGATATATATGATTCAAACAAGCAGAAGACAGGAAGAACAATGAAAAAAAATGACTGGATACTTAAGGATGGAGAATATCATCTTACTGTACTCGGTGTTATAATGCGTCCTGACGGGAAGTTTCTCATTACTCAGAGAGTGATGACAAAATCATGGGCTCCCGGCTGGTGGGAGGTTTCCGGCGGAGCTGCAATGGCAGGAGAAGAATCCGAGGAAGCAGTTATGAGGGAAATCAGAGAGGAAACAGGACTTGACGTTTCGGGCGCTCAGGGAGGATACGTGTTTACTTATCATCGTGAAAATCCCGGAGAGGGAGATAATTATTTTGTTGATATTTATCGTTATGTGATGGATTTTGACGAGAGCGACCTTAAGCTTCAGGAAGAAGAAACACTTGGTTATAAGCTTGCTTCACACGAAGAAATAAAAGCACTTGCTGATGAGGGGATTTTTCTTCATTATGACAGCATAAAAAGAGTTTTTGAAGTCTGAAAAAAGAACTTTGTAAAAAAATAGTAAACAACAAATTTATTTTGACGTTCACTATAAATATTATTGATTTTGCTGAAAAAGCGTGGTATAATAACTATAATATAATGCATATCTGATATCAGATATGCATTATATTATAGTGAACGAAAAAAATGTTTTTATATTCACTAAAAATATGTCGTTTATTATATTATAAAAAAATATTGGGGGTATATTTATAATGTCATGGTATGATGAAGCCGTATTTTATCACATTTATCCTTTGGGATTGACAGGAGCTCCGAAGCAGAATTCCTATGGCGAGCCTGAACATAGAATGAAACAGCTTGTTCCATGGATAGAGCATATCAGAAACGCAGGCTTTAACGCATTGTATATAGGTCCGCTTTTTGAATCTGTCGGACACGGATATGAAACGACAGACTACAGAAAGCTTGACAGCAGACTTGGTACAAACGATGACCTTAAGGATTTTGTATCAAAGTGTCATGAGTCAGGCATCAGGGTTATTTTTGACGGAGTATTCAATCATACGGGACGTGATTTTTTCGCATTCAGGGATATCAAGAAAAAAAGGGAAGCGTCTGCATATAAGGATTGGTACTGTAACGTGAATTTTTCCGGAAACAACGAATACAACGATGGTTTCTCGTATGATAACTGGGGCGGATATAATCTTCTTGTAAAACTAAATCAGAAAAATCCCGAAGTAACTGAATATATATGTGATGTTATAAAGTTCTGGGTAGATGAGTTTGATGTTGACGGAATAAGACTTGATGCTGCCGATGTCCTTGATTTTGATTTTATGAAAAAGTTAAGACAGACGGCAAATACCGTAAAGCCTGATTTCTGGCTTATGGGTGAGGTTATTCATGGAGATTACAGCAAGTGGGTCAACGGAGAAACACTTCATTCTGTAACAAACTATGCACTTCACAAGGCTCTGTACTCAGCTCATAATGACCATAATTATTTTGAGATAGCACACACAGTAAAGAGACTGTACGAAATGGGTGGAAACAAACCTGACGGACTCAGACTATATAACTTTGTGGATAATCATGATGTTGAACGTATCTATACGAAGCTTGATAACAAGTCGCACTTTTTCCCTGTTCACATACTGATGTATACGCTTCCGGGTGTTCCGTCAGTTTATTATGGTTCAGAGTTTGGTATAGAGGGAAAGAAAGAGCAGTTTTCAGATGATTCGTTAAGACCTGCGCTTTCCCTTTCTGAGCTTGACGCTTCAGAAAATCCATACATTTCTTTTGTTTCTGCACTTGGAAGGATTCGTACTGATGCTCCTGTTCTGTCTTATGGAGACTATAATCAGCTTTATCTTACAAACAGACAGTATGCTTTTTCAAGAAACTGTAACGGAATGCAGGCTATAGTAACAGTGAACAACGACTGTAATGCAGCCTCCTTTACTGTTCCTGCAGCATGCGGAGAATACAAGGGTATGCTTTCCGGACAGATCGTTTCTGCAAACAACGGAAATCTTACTGTAAATATACCGGCTGATTCCGGCGATATCTGGCTGTGTACCGGTATCAGAGCCGATGCGGTTCCCGTGGTTCAGTCTGTTTCCGAAAAGAAAACCACTGAAGTCTGCAAGGCGGATTCGTGTGAAAAAACTGCTTCAAAAAAATCCGTAAGTGATACTGAAGAGAAAAAGGCTGCTTCTGTATCCGAAGAGAACGGATGTGAAACAGTTTGTTGTGACAAGCCTTATGAAGAGATGACAGTCAGTGAACTTCAGGAAGGTATACTTGCAAAGATGAAAAAGAACGGTCCTGTTACCGATCAGATGAAAAAAGATGTATACGATAATATCTGGAAGGATTCCTTGTTGAACTGGATAAAAAGTTTTTAATAAATTATAAATCTTTTATTTTGGGTATTGAGTAAATTTGTTTTTGCAAATTTGCACAATACCCATTGACATTATTAAGATAAAGTAGTACAATTAACATATAGGGGATAGGTATCAATTTTTTTAAAAAATTTATTATGATAAGGTGGGATTTTTTTGGCTAAGTTTTTCACTGAAGACAATATTTCAAAACTTCTTGATGAAGCTATAGAAAAAGGATTGATTGTACCTTATTATCAGCCTAAGTATGACTCTGTGACAGGAAAACTTTCAGGTTCAGAAGCACTTGCAAGATGGATAGATGAAGAAGGTTGTATTATTCCTCCAAACAGTTTTATTCCTATACTTGAAGATAGTTGTCTTATAACTAAGCTTGACTGGTATATTCTCGAAAAAGTATGTGCGTTTATCAGAAAACAGTTAGATAACGGAATAACTCCGGTTACTGTTTCAGTGAACTTTTCCCGTGTTCATACATACGAATCAGACTTCGTGGGGTTGCTTTGCGGCATAGTTGATAAGTACAAGGTTCCGCACAAGTATATAGAAGTCGAGATAACTGAGTCGGCTCTGACAAAAGGCCGCGTTTATATTATTGATTTTATCAGCCGTATAAGAAGCTCAGGATTTGCTGTTGCGATAGATGACTTCGGAAGCGGACTTTCTTCACTTAACTTTTTAAAGGACGTTCCTGCAACTGTACTTAAGATTGATAAGTCGCTTCTCAGCGGAAACTGTGAAAACGAAAAGGAACGTATAGTACTTGAGAGTATATTCAATTTTGCACAGCGTCTCAATCTTGTAACTGTTGCAGAGGGTGTTGAAACCAAGGAACAGTTAGGATTTCTTCGTACATGCGGTTGTGAGCTGATACAGGGATTTTATTTTTGCAAGCCTGTTACTCAGGATGAGTATTATGAGCTTTGCAGAAAAAACATGAGTGAAAAAGATCAGATAGAAGATATACTTATAACACAGCCTCAGGCAAGTGCTACAAAGTTACTTCTTGACGCAGTATTTATGTGTTTTCCGCTCATAATTATGAGTAATCTTTCAAGAAACAGCTTCTATATGATGGCTTATGAAAACTTCACTACAAGAAGCTGTTCATCAGCAGGGGAATACACAAAGCTTATAGAGATGGGCACAATGTCTATGCACCCTGACGACAGAAAAGCTTTTGCCGATACATTTGATATAAAGGAACAGCTTGACGCATTTGCTGCAGGAGAACGCAGACGGCGCATCGTAACAAGACAGTTGGGCGATGATGGCGTTTACAGAAAAATAGAAACAATAAACTATTATGTACAGAATCCATCTTCCGATGATGTTCTTGCAATTACGCTGTCAAGAACGCTTGAGAACTGATCTTATAAAAAAATAACGCCTTGTTTTTTACTGATTCAAAAAAACAAGGCATTTTTATTTGGTGTTTATAGTAAACGAAAAAATTTTTTTCGTTCGCTATAGTATTATCATATAAAAAATGGCAGTCTGAAACCGTACTTCGACTGCCTTTAAGTTTTTACTGTATTTTATCCTTTTGTTTTTTTAAATACAATTGAATTTATCAAACAAATCATTAACCCTGAACATGTACAGAAACATATAAAAAACTATAAGAATAACGTAAAACATAAACATTAAACAGGATACTGTTCTAATAATCTATAAGCTTTACAGGCATTTTTTATATAGGATAAAAATACAGACGGGGAGCAAAAAATCAGATCTCTATGTCTATTTCGACAGTGTTGTTGATATAGTCAAGAGCAGTCTGAGCCTTTGCAAGTTCTTCTGAAACTTCTGTATAGTCTGAGGCTACCTTATCTATATCATAATTTGCATATCTGTAGTCTATGATCTGTGTATTGCGTGAAAAGCTTGCATTTTCACGTGTTTTAGGAAGTGCGTTTTTCATACTTGAGAGTTTGGCATATCTTTTTGTGAGCTGAGGAAGATATACAAGCATCTCATCGATGGTAAAACCGTATTCGGGAATGATATATGTTGAGTTAAAGCAGTTTATAGAGTGCTTTACTTTTCGGATCTTTTTTTCAATGTCATTCTGTAGTTTCTGCATTGATTCGTAGTCGTATTCGGGACGTATGGATTCCGGATCTTCGCCGAGTGCAGCAAGAAAAGTTCTTGTGCTTTCTTCCTTGATCTGAAGCGTCCTGAGTTCCTCGTTGAGCTGTCGGAGCAGCTTTGCGGCCTGTGCAGAAGTCATTTTCATAACGTTATTCCTCCGGTCTTATATAAAACAGATTTTTTATAGTGTTTATTATAGTGAAAGTCAAAAAAAATCTGACTTTTACTATAATAACTTTATTCTAATTGCCTTTAGTATTGATATTATACTTTATTGGTTGTCGAAAAACAAGTGTTTACAAAATATTTTAAAAAAATTAGTGAAAACGCTTGTTTTTTTATAAATAATATGGTATAATCTATTCATAGTATAAAATATCGCTCAGATAATGGAACGAAATATAGTAACGCCTTACAAACATAAAAAAAATCACAAAAAGGGGATCGTATTATGAAAACAAAAAAAGCTATAATGATTATGAGTATTATTTTTATGATGTCCTCGTTAGCAGGGTGCGGAAGTGAAAAAGCAGCTGTTGAAGAAATTGATAACAGCACAGTAAGCGAGAAGGAAGAAGCAACGGATTCGGAAGAAAAAGATGAAAAAGAGGAAACAGAAGAGACCGGACAGTATGACGCGCCCATAGGTCCGCCTGTGCTTGGTGATAATCAGGATTCTTCAGAAGAATCTGAAGAGCAGGAAGACGCAGGAGACATGGATATGGATGAGATTTTTGACAGGCTTGAAGGTGTATGGACTTCACCCGACAAAATCTTTAAAGTGACATTTTATTCAGATCCGCATTCTGAAGAATATTTTGCCAGAGTGATCGAATCAGATGTTGAGCATTTTGACAGTACAGTAAAGTACATAGATGCTGCACCGGATGAAGACGGCTTCAGGATAAGATTTGTTACGGGAAACGGAGCCTTCGGAAACTGCAGAGAGCTTATTTTATCCAATGACGGAGAAACCGTTTCATATCTGATAGACCGCCAGAAAGGCGCTGATGACAAGGTTGAAGAAATTTATTCAGTATGCTATAAGGCTTAAAAGCCATGCTCAGAATATCTGATACAGGCAGATTATAGTGAACGTCAAAATATATCTGACGTTCACTATAATTGATTTATTTATCCCCTTCACATTCGCTGACTGTATCAGCCCGGAGTTTTTTTCAGTAAAAAAAATCAAAAAAATTTTTTTATATATAGTTGACAAACAGCAATATACTAAGTATTATTAGTATAGGCTAACTTGTTTTTTCGGAATAATATCAGATTTTAGAATTATAGTAAACGACAAATGAAATGGTTGTTTACTATTAGCCGATATGCACGCAGCTTTCGTAGTCAGCGGATGTGCAAATCAGTCGTATATTATGGCTGCTATCCGGCAAGTATGTTCCGGAGGCAGAAAAACCGTATCCGGAAAAATTCAGATACGGTTTTATTTTTGTAAAAGTTTTTTTATCCGACATGTCTTATCCTGACATGAGCTGCACCTGAGCTTCAGGTTTGAACCGCTCCAGAAGCGTTCGGGATGTGCTGCGTATATTATTTCCCATTTTATAAGAACTATAAGAGACATAAAAAACAAGCTGCGGCAAAAAAAGTTTTTGACAAAAAGCATCGGTGTAAACATCATAAAATGTCCCCAGTCATAAATACGGCAGTTAACACAGCATTTGTTTTTCATGATATAGTTTTGAAAAGGACAGTAAAATATAATGCAGATATAGTCGCACAGAAAATAAAAAACAGTCAGCATAAGAAGATCGGCGCTGTCTATCAGCTGCTTCCGGTACAATACTGCGAAAACAGAATTGAACAAAACCCATAATATCATTACGATAAGAGCTCTCTTGTTCTGTTGCTTTATAAAAACCGAAAGCGCCTTCTTATCGTAGCCTTTTACTTCTATATAGCTTCCGGATTCACCTTTTTTAAGAGCCATAGTAAAAAGCTTCGGCGGAAAAAGATGAATGAACATCATAACCATAAACACTGCCCATAGTATATGGAGCGGACTGATATTATACTCTGTGATACCAAAGCCGGATCTGTCAGTCATAAATTTTATCAGAATATCTTTATGAAAAATATATACTATAAGAAAGCTTACAAAAACAGTGAGTCTGATAAGAAGCTTTATCAGATATGTTGTAAGAAGCGGAGTAGTTTCAATTTTTTTCATTTTTTATCACCGTATCTGTTGATTGACTGAATGATAATCGATAAGCAAGCCAACATAATTGTTAAGATGCTGCAATAAAAATATTATATCATAACAGTTATAGAGAGTCAAATTTGTTTTGATGTTCACTATAATTCTGAAACCGGAGTTTCCGTTCATATTATATGAATGTCATTTTTTATATGTTTTATACAGTGAATGCTCATTGTTTTATATTTTCAGCTTAGTAATGAAATTCAGCAAAAAAATTTCTTTAAAATAAAGAGAGGAACAGAATATATGACATTAAAAGAACTTGAAGTCGGTTCAAGTGCCGAAATAAAATCAGTCGGAGGCAGTGGAGCGTTAAGACAGCATTTTCTTGACATGGGAGTGATTCCCGGTACGGATATTACTGTTGAGAAGCTTGCTCCGCTCGGAGATCCGATGGAAATACGGATACACGGATATGAGCTGACGTTAAGACTTGAGGATGCCGCTAATATAGAGGTTGAACTTATAACCTCTCCGAGAGAAAAAAAATATACACCAAAACGTCCCGAGAAAACAGAGCATCCGGGTCTTGGTGAAGCAGGAAAGTTTCACAATCATCAGATAGATGACAAAAATGCACTTCCTGAGGATACAGTACTTACATATGCACTTGTAGGAAATCAGAACTGTGGAAAAACCACTCTCTTCAATCAGCTTACAGGCTCAAACCAGCATGTAGGAAACTTTCCGGGTGTTACGGTAGACCGTAAGGACGGTCCGATAAAAGGATATCCGAAAACTATAGTGACCGATCTTCCGGGAATATATTCGATGTCTCCTTATACAAGCGAAGAGATAGTATCACGCAACTTTGTTCTTGAAGATAAACCCAAGGCGATCATAAACATAGTAGACGCTACAAACATAGAGAGAAATCTGTACCTGACTATGCAGCTTCTTGAAATGGATGTTCCTGTAGTGGTTGCGCTTAATATGATGGATGAAATGACAGGAAACTCCGGCTCTGTGGATATAAACGGCATGGAGGCCTTGCTCGGAGTTCCGGTTGTTCCGATATCAGCAGCAAAAAATCAGGGAGTCGATGAACTTATAGAGCATGCTGTTCATATAGCAAAATACAGAGAAAAACCAAAAAATCAGGATTTTTGTGATATATTTGATTCGGGCGGAGCCGTGCACAGATGTATGCATGCGGTTGAGCATCTCATATCCGATCATGCTTTGCGTGCAGATATTCCTTTGAGATTTGCTGCCTGCAAGGTAATAGAAGGAGATACACTGATACTTGACAGGCTTTCTCTTGAAGAAAATGAAAAAGAGATGCTTGAACACATAATTATTCAGATGGAAAAGGAGAGAGGACTTGACAGAAGTGCGGCTATTGCCGATATGAGGTTTGCCTTTATAAGAAAGGTATGCGGTCAGACTGTTGTTAAGCCTGTTGAAAGCCGTGAGCACATAAGAAGCCGTAAGATAGACGCTGTACTTACCGGAAAGTATACTGCTATTCCGTGTTTTATCGCAATAATGATCATTGTTTTTTATCTTACCTTTAATGTGATCGGTGCATGGCTCCAGGGCCTGCTTGAGACCGGGATAGATTCTCTTGCGGTTATTGCAGAAAGATGTCTCGATACGCTTAACGTAAACCCTGTAATAAAAAGCCTTGTTTCTGATGGTTTGTTTGCCGGTGTCGGCTCAGTTCTTTCTTTTCTGCCGGTCATAATTACACTTTTCTTTTTTCTGTCGATTATGGAGGACAGCGGATACATAGCAAGAGTTGCTTTTGTAATGGATAAGCTTCTGAGGAAGACAGGACTTTCCGGAAGAAGTATAGTTCCGCTGCTTATAGGCTTTGGCTGTACTGTTCCGGCGGTTATGGCAACAAGAACGCTTCCGAGTGAGCGTGACAGAAGAATGACTATCATACTTACTCCGTTTATGAGCTGTACAGCCAAGCTTCCTATTTATGCTTTTTTTGTAAACGCATTTTTTCCGGGCAGAGGAGGATTTGTGATATCAGCACTATATATTTTTGGTATGCTGACAGGTGTACTTGCGGCGTTGCTATACAAGGGAACGATGTTCAGGGGAGAGGCGGTTCCGTTTGTTATGGAGCTTCCTAATTACAGACTTCCGGGAGTGAAAAATGTAGCAAGGCTTTTATGGGATAAGGCAAAGGATTTTTTACAGAAGGCCTTTTCAGTGATACTGATAGCTACAGTTGCAGTATGGTTTTTGCAGAGCTTTGATCTTAAACTCAATATGGTAAATGATTCGCAGGAAAGCATACTTGCTCTTACAGCAGGCTTCATTGCACCGCTTTTTGAGCCGCTCGGGCTCGGAGACTGGCGTATATGCACATCGTTCATAAGCGGCTTTATCGCAAAGGAAAGCGTGGTTTCAACTCTTGAGATTCTTTTTGAAGGAAATATAGGCTCTGCGCTTACGACTGTTTCTGCAGCGTCACTGCTTGTGTTCAGCCTTCTTTATTCTCCCTGCGTTGCTGCTGTGGCTTCTATAAAGAGGGAGCTTGGAGCAAAATGGGCTGTTGCAGTTGTAGTATGGCAGTGTATTGTAGCGTGGATAGCAGCTTTTGTTGTTCGTGCGGTTATGCTGCTCATAGGAGTTTTATAATATGATAAATATATGGGATGTTGTAATTACTGCTTTTCTTGTGTATATTATCGGAAGGGCAGCGGCAGGAATAATTAAAAACAAAAAAAGCTGCGGGTGCAGCGGAGACTGCGGCAGCTGTACAGGCTGCAGAGTAAAAAAATAAAAACAAAAAGGTAAGTTCTTGTGTGAAACTTACCTTTTTTATATTGAAAAAGCACAGAAAATATGTTATAATAATAAAAAATATGTAACTATTAACAGATGGGAGCAGGAATATGTTAAACACCGAACAGATGAATAGTAGAATCAAGCGAGTTATTTTTTCTGAGGATGAGATAAAGGAAAAAATAAAAACCGTAGGAAAGCAGATAAGTGAAGAATACAGGGACAAGCCGCTGCTGCTTATCAGTATTCTTAACGGTGCGTTTGTGTTTATGGCTGATTTTATCCGCTGCCTTGACATTCCGTGTGAAATAGCTTTTATGTGTGCAAAAAGCTATTATTCTGGTACTGTATCGACCGGAGAAGTAAATATAACTATGGATGTATCACAGGATCTGAGCAAGTACCACGTAATAATAATCGAAGATATAATAGACACAGGACGTACTCTGCGTGATGTAGCAATAAAGCTTCATGAAAGAAATCCTCTTTCTTTAAAAATAATAACACTGCTGGATAAGCCGTCACGCAGACTTGTTGAGCTTGAGGCAGATATATCGCTGTTTACTATTCCGGATCTTTTCGTTATAGGCTATGGTCTTGACTGTGCAGATTATTATCGTAATCTTCCGTATATAGCAGAATATAGTGAGGAATAAACATAATCTTTTTTGAATCGAAAAAGCTTTTAAGTTAAAAAAACGGAACTGCTGCAGGAACTATAGTAAACGACAGATTTATTCTGACTTTCACTATAATCCTGCAGCAGTTCTGAACATATCCTGTTATACCATTGTTTTACAGAGCCTCCGGATGTATATCTTCATAAATGCTTTCATATGCTGTTATCAACATTGAATGCAAAAAACGTTAAAAAGCTTCTGTACTTTATGCTGTGTATTCACGAACTCTCAGAGGTATTCCCATTGATGAAGCGAGCTTTTTGCATTCTTCTATATCTTCTTCGGGAATAACATCGACAAGTGAAAAACGAACATCATCAAGATAGCTTTTGCATTCTTCAGCGAACGAGAGCATTGCATCAAAGGAAGCTTCGCCGAACTCAGGGTTTACGAGCTTGTTATATTTTTCAGCTGTAGGTGCGTTAAGACTTATTGATATGCTGTCTATGTTTTCGCATACTTCCTTTGCGATGCTGCGTCCCCATATCAGATTTCCGAGACCGTTTGTGTTGAGTCTTATGCTGAATCCGAATTTTTCCTTGATATGTCTGCAAACTTCTTTGAGAACATCAAGAGTGCAGGTGGGTTCACCGTATCCGCATACTATAACTTCTGTGTTTCCTCTGTAATCAAAAGCGTCAACTGCAGTGATTACTTCTTTAAGTGTCGGCGTTTCCTTATGCCACAGCATATCGGCTTCTCCTATTGCGTCGCCGTTTTGTCTGATGCAAAAAGCACATTGACACGGACACTCGTTTGTAAGATTAAGATATACTTTTCCTTCGTAAACATAAACTATGTCAGCCATATTATTGTTTTCCTTTCAAAAATCAGTTTTTTGCAATTAGTGATTTAAAGTTAGCTTTGTCAAGCGACAGACCTATCCCATAAAATATAACCGAGCTTCCTATGGGCTGTACAAGACTTCTTAAAACAGTCGAGAGCAATGAAGCGGCTATTCCGAACATTATCGCTTCAGCGATAAAATATCCGATGATCGTTATCAGTCCGGATATCGCTGACATCAATACTGTTTCTTTTGTTATTATTTTTGTATTGGTGCCTTTTTTTCTTAAACGTTCTGAAACCAGAGCAAAAGGAATAACGTTCAGTGATTTTATGATGATGGTAGGTATTGTCCACACCGCTGATCCTGACAAAATATCAGCAAGACCTCCGCCTATAGAAGCTGCACACATTGCATAAGGCATCGGGAGAATACAGGCAGCAAGATATATGACTGAGTCACCAAAATGTATGTATCCGCTGTCAGGGGTTTTTATCTGCAGATAAGCGGTAGATATGGTTATAACAGCTGCGAACATTGCCGTAAGAACCATGGTTGATGTTTTTTTGTCTTTCATATTTTACTGCATCTCCTGAAAAAATGATTTGCCGGATGATTTTCCTATACAATGATATAACAAATTTGCCATTATTAAAATACACAAAAACAAGAATTTTTAAGGGGTCACTTTATGAGCTTTCAGTTTTTGGATAACGGACAGCCTTTGTATATGAGAGTATACAACTATTATAAGGATATGATATCCAAGGGGACTCTGACATCAGGTCAGAAGCTTCCTTCCATAAGAAGATGCTCCGAGGAGCTGAATATAAGCTGTACAACAGTAGAAAATGCCTATATGTCGCTTATGGCAGACGGCTATATTTTTTCGAAAAAAAACAGCGGATATTATGTGAGCGATCTTCTGCTGCCAGAAAAATTCACGAAGACCGTACAGGGCGCAAAAACAGAAGCGCCGGTTATCCGCTATAACTTTTCTTCTGCGGGAGCAGACAGGGAGAGCTTTAACTTTGATCTGTGGAGAAGATATATTAAAAGCGCACTGCGTCAGGACGAGCGGCTTTTATCATATGGTGAACCTCAGGGCGAATATGAATTCAGAGAGGCTCTTGCCGGATATATATCTGCTAAGCGCAGTGTTGTGTGCTCGGCACGTAATATCGTTGTAGGGGCAGGTGTGCAGAGTGTACTTCATATTCTGTGCGCACTGATTGATGAGAAAAAAAACATCAGGTTTTCTGATCCTGACTTCAGACAGGGAATAGCAGTGTTTCGTGATCATGGTTTCAGGATCGATAATGAAAACTATGATATTATATATGTAAACCCGTCAAACATAAACAGATTCGGCGGAACTATGAATGTCGGAGAACGTTTTTCTATGATAAAGGAAGCGTTTGATCATAACAGGCTTATCATAGAAGATGACTACGGAAGCGAATTTTCTTATCTTTCCGGAAGGACTCCCTCGCTGCAGAGTCTTGCGTCAGGAAAAAATGTTGTATATATAGGGACTTTTTCGGGATTGCTTCTACCGTCGATAAGAATGAGCTATATGGTTCTGCCGGATGAGTTTATGGATAAGTATACATCTATATCTTTTGATTATAACCAGACTGCCTCCAAAACTGAACAGATAGCCCTGTGTCAGTTTATCCGGGACGGTCATCTCGATTCTCAGATACGAAAGCAGAGAAAGCTGTATACCGCAAAGTCAAGGCTTCTTGCAGAGGCGTTAAAAAAGAGTTTTGGTAATGCGGCCGGTATTGTGATAACGGATAGTGTAATAACGGTAAAGGCAGAACTTGAAACAGAGCTTCAGCCGCAGGAGCTTATCAGAAGAGCACGACTTAACGGTGTTGCACTCAACGCTATGAAGGGAGCAGACGGAAAAACAAATATCATACTTTCATGCGCAGCTGTGAGTGCTGAGGACTTTTCAAAAGCTGCAGAGCTTATAAAAAAATCTTCAGAGATATAAGGGAGTTTTATATTATGAAAAAATACAAAAGAATTTTTACAGTAGTTATTGATTCGCTGGGCGTCGGAGCAATGCCCGATGCACACATGTTCGGTGATGAGGGAACAGATACGCTCGGACATATTGCAGGATCAGCGGATAAGCTTAATATCTCTAATCTGACTAAGCTTGGTCTTGCAAATCTTCACCCGCTTGAGGGGATATCTCCTGTTGAAAAACCACTTGGGTACTTTTCGTATCTTTATGAAGCAAGCAACGGAAAGGATACGATGACAGGACACTGGGAAATGATGGGGTTAAAGATAACAGAGCCTTTTAAGACCTTTACGGAAAACGGTTTTCCTCCTGAGCTTATAGCTGAGCTTTCACGAAGAACAGGAAGAACCATAATAGGAAACAAAAGTGCGAGCGGCACAGCTATACTTGATGAGCTTGCAGAAGAAGAGATAGAAAAAGGCCATATGATAGTCTATACATCTTCTGACTCGGTTCTCCAGATATGCGGAAACGAAGAAACGTTCGGGCTTGAAGAGCTGTACAGATGCTGTGAGATAGCAAGAGAGCTCACAATGAAGGAGGAATGGCGTGTAGGAAGAGTTATAGCAAGACCTTATACGGGAAAAAAGAAGGGTGAGTTTGTAAGAACCTCAAATCGTCACGACTATGCATTAAAGCCTTTTGGAAAAACTGCACTTGATGTATTGAAGGAAAACGGATACGATGTTATATCTGTAGGTAAGATATCTGATATTTTTGACGGAGAAGGAATTACCAGCTCAAACAAATCCAGAAGCTCAGTACACGGCATGGACCAGACAATAGATATTTCAGAACGGGATTTTGAGGGGCTATGTTTTGTAAACCTTGTTGATTTTGATTCGCTGTGGGGTCACAGAAGAGATCCGGTGGGGTATGCAGGAGAGCTGGAGCGTTTTGATGAAAAGCTTGGTATTCTTCTTGAAAAACTATCAGATGATGATCTCCTTATAATAACTGCCGATCATGGAAATGATCCTACACATACAGGAACAGATCACACAAGGGAAAGAGTTCCGTTTATTGCCTATTCTCCGTCAATGAAAGGAAGCGGAAAAATATCTGATTCGGATTCATTTGGCATAATAGGCGCAACTATAACCGACAACTTCGGTCTGTCAATGCCTGAGGGAACTGTAGGCAGCTCGGTGCTTGATAAGCTGATATAAAACAGGAAAGGATGAATGTTATGTATAAAAAAATACAATCATGTCTTGAAAGTATAAGAAAAGAAACTGATTTTAAACCGCAGGTAGGTCTTGTTCTTGGTTCGGGTCTTGGCAATTATGCCGATGAAATAAAAGTAGAAAAAACAGTTGAATATAAGGATATAGAAGGATTTCCGATTTCTACTGTAAAGGGACATAAGGGAAGATTTGTTTTCGGATATGTAGGTGAAGTACCGGTTGTAATAATGCAGGGAAGGGTGCATTATTATGAAGGCTATAGTATGTCTGATGTCGTGCTTCCGATAAGGCTTATGGGGCTTCTCGGTGCCGGAAAGATAATCCTTACAAACGCTGCAGGAGGAGTAAACTCCGGTTTCAGTGCGGGGGATTTTATGATCATAACAGATCACATCACAACCGGTGTTCCAAGTCCTCTGATAGGACCCAATATAGAAGAGCTGGGGACAAGATTTCCTGATATGAGCGAGGTATACAGCAAGAGAATGCAGGGAATAATAAAAGCTTCTGCTGAAAAATGCGGTATAAAAATGCAGGAGGGTGTGTATGTACAGTTTACAGGACCGAACTATGAAACTCCTGCAGAAATAAAAATGGCCGCACGCTGGGGCGGAGACGCCGTAGGTATGAGTACCGCATGTGAAGCAATGGCAGCGGTACATATGGGACTTGAGGTATGCGGAATTTCCTGTATCACAAATATGGCGGCAGGAATCTCAGAAGTACCTCTTAACCATAAGGAGGTTCAGGAAATAGCTGACCGTGTATCTGTTGATTTTAAAAGACTTGTTACTGAAGTAGTGATGAACGTATGATCACAAAGCAAGATGCCTCTTCATTCTGTTGAATGAAGAGGCATCAGTATTTTTGGGTATATTGCCTTGAATATTTTTTCAGTTTATTCTGAAACTATATCTGGTTCGGGATCTTTCTTTTTGAACGTGATATAGTTCTTGACTGAACCTCACAGTCCTGTGAAGCTTCTGATTCTGTTTCGCTCCATTCTGTCCACTCGCTCCAGTCAGAAACTATTTCCTTTTCGAGCTTGTAAATTGTTTCGATGAGTGAACGTCTCTTGTATATGAACCATTCTGTATCTGCGGAGCCGAATTTCATAGCGTAGGATTTTCCTTCGATGATATGTGCACTGAAGAAAATATTGCTTACCATAGGGTCTCCGGCAGGAGTTGTTGTCATATGGTCTGTTACGAGCTTCCAGTTCTTTACGTCAGGCTTTACGTTGAGAGGTGATATTATCTCTTCGTATCCCCACTTTACGTTTGAAAGGTTAGTGTTGAAGAAATTAGCTACATCAGGGCTTGAGAATGACATTCCCTGGAGATTTGCAGGATTGAACCAACCGGAATATTTGAAGCCTGTAGTAGTTCTGATTATTTCGCATGTTTCACTTGAAGGGATAGCTTCTGATGTATAGTAGGTATCAGTTTCCCAATCAGTATACTTAGGGTTAGTACTGATAAGTGTATAGTCCTCATACTGACTTGCATCGGTAGTTTCCTTTTTGTCAAGTGTACGGGTTCTGCTTCTTTTTCTGTACTGAGTTTTTGTTTCTATTATGTATTTTTCAGGCTTGGAAGGCAGCGGAGCATTTTCTGTCCATTCTGACCATGTACCTGCACTGACAGTAAGCTTTACAACACTTCCGAGTTCAAGCTCTGTATCTGCAGGAATGCTCTGAGCGATTACAAAGTTATACTCCTTCTGATCCTCAACATATTCTATCTCGGTTTTAAATCCCTTGAAGCTGAGCATCTGTTCAGCTGTTTTCTTATCCTGACCTACATAGTTTATAACCTTTTCTTTTTTGATTACCGGTTCCGGTGCAGGTACTGGTGCTGCCGGTGCCGGTGCCGGAGGCGGAACAGGGGCAGGTGTTGGTGTCGATGCCGGTGCCGGAGATGGAACAGGTGCAGGAGTTGGTGCCGGTGTAGCTTCAAAGACAGGCTTGTTTACAGGTTCTTCAGGAACAGCGGTGTTCTGTACTGCAGAAGGCGGAGTTTCCTGAAGGAAGCTATTGATCTCATCATGCTCAAGAAATGTCCTGATATCATCCTGAGGTGCGCTGACAGGAGCTGCAGGAGTACTGTTCAGAGGCGCACTGAATGGTGAAGCAGGTGTACTGCTCTGAGGTGCTGTATCAGGTGAAACAGGAGTGTTGTCCTGTACCGGAGTCTTAATATCGTCGAGCTCAAGAAATGTCTTGATATCATCCTGAGTTGGCTGAACAGGAGCTGCAGGAGTGTTGTCCTGCGCCGGCTGTGTATCATCTGAAGCAGGAGTGTTCATATAACTGGAAGGCTGATATGTGATAAATCCACCCTCTGAGGAAGTAGCTTCAGTGTTTTCAGGCTGTCTGAAGGTATCCTTTCCGAGAGAAAAACCAAATCCTGAAGCAGCGTTTTCGTCTGCCTGTTCAATTATGCTGTCAAGCTCCTTGGAGTTTTTGGTGTACTCCATGAATGTGATAGATGAGTTATCCGGATTGTCTGAAGCGTTTCTGAGTTTTACGTTTCTTGACATGTTTATTGCAGGTTCAAAAGAATTCTTTTTGGTATTAAGGTCGTTAAGCTGGTTTGATAACTCATCGTTCTCCTGTGGTTTCGGAGAGTCAGGAATGATCGGTGGCTGTACCGGTTTTATTTCCTGCGCAAAACCTGATGCAGGAGAAGCAGTCCGGACCGGTTCAGAGAAGTTGTTTACAGGCGATGAAAAAGCCGGAGCCGAATCAGAAAATGGTGATGGCTGTACCGGAGCCTGTGTATTTTGGGGATTAAACGAAGGCGGTGTAACTGTAGTCTGTGTTGTGTTGTTTGATTGTGTGGCTGCAGCTCTTACCATCTGTTCAAACGGTGAAGCGAAGTTCGGATTTGAAGCAGGCGCAGGTGCAGGCTGTTCTATCCGGGAAGGAAAATCAACACGTTGTTCGATTTGTGGAATGTTTGTGTTGTTTTTAACAGGCAGAGCAGGGGGTTCTGTAAAAGTCTTTTCTCCGGTTTTCAGGTTAGTACCGCAAAAACCGCAAAAGTTCATTCTGGATTTTTTTTCTTTTATCTGCTCGCCGCAGTTTGGACATTTCATATTGTGAACCTCCGATTAAAATAATAATTATACTATGTATAATTTTATCATATTTACGATATTTTTTCAACCGTTTTTTATGATTTTAATAAAAAATTATATCGGATTTTTTTGTGCATTGTGAAATAAATTATAAAATATAGTGAACGAAAAATATTTTTTCGTTCACTATAAATATAAAAACAGATACTAAGGTAAAAGCACGTTTATAAAACCCATGATAAATCCAAGAAGACCGCCAAGCGCAACAAGTGCATTAAGCTCCTTCTGAGCAATTTCCATTATTATTCTTTCAAGTTCAGGGAGTTCGAACTCGTTTATTTTCTGTTCTACGATTTCGCTTATGTTTAAACCATGGAGCATTTTTGAAAGATGATCACGGATTGTTTGTTCGTATATGTTCCAGAGCTTTTCGTGGTAGTCAGGAAATTTTTCTTTTAATAATACGATGCATTCGGAAACAGGCATGTTTTTGATTTTTTCGTATTCGGTATCGATAAACTCAGCAATGATCGAAGGCGCTTTTTCGGTTATGATAGAGTTTATTTTTGCAATAATAGAATCTCTTGCGGAGTTTATTGCCTTTGATGCTATTCCGGATATCATCGGATTTGCGTTTTTTGTAAGCTCATCTGTTGCAAAGTCAAGAAGTGCGGAAGCAGTGTTGCCGTCTACAAGCTTTTTTGTTATCGTTCCGGAAGCAGAAGTCTTAAGCTCTGTTTCTTTTGTATCTATTGTTTCAAGAAAACCTTTTGAGGCAAGAAGCTCTGATACTGTTTCTGTGTATTCAGACAGCATATCGATCTTCTGATCTAACGCGTTGAGTATTTTTTCTTTCATTTTTTCAGAAAGCAAAGTTTTTCTTATGGTTTCGTCATCAAGAAGGTTTCCGCCTACTACCTTGGCAATTGCTTTGGCTATACGAGGCTTTTCTTTTGGAATGAGTCCCGGAGTAAACGGAACCTGAAACTTGCCGATATATATAGCATTCCATGGTCGGAAAAGCATTTTTATGGCGATACCGTTTGTTACAGTTCCTATTACAGCACCGATCAGCGGAGCTGTTATTATTTCATAATTCATGTCCTGAGCCCGTCTTTCTTTTATTATTTTATAAATGCTTTTTACTCCGTCAAAAAAATGACGGAGTAAAATCTTTTGGTTATTTTATTTGGTTTTTGGTTGCGTTATCTACAGATTCGGTAATCGCTTTTGTGATATTATCAATAGATGTAACGCATTTGTCAATGCTGTAACCCGATTCTGAGTTCTTGGTAACGAACTTATGGAGATTGAGAAGAATTTTTCTTATCAGATCAAGAGTGCTGGATATTTCGTTTATTGTTTCTCTTGAAACTCCATTAGGGTTGCTGCATGCATCGATCATCTGCTCAATAACTGAGTTTATTGTCTTTGCTGCTTCAGCAGTCTTGTCGTTGTTTGAGTATATTGAAACAGCTTCTTTTCTTATGACAGCTATGTTGTCTGTAAGAACAGGAATGTTATCATGGATTATCTTATCAACAGAAGAGAGAGAGTTTCTTATCTCGGCAACCTGTGCCGAATCATGTGAAGGAAGGTTTCTTGCATAGTTTATGCAGTTTTCCTTTATGTTTGTTCCATGGAAAATCGATATCGCCATTTCGCGGCATGTTTTGTTTCCGCAGGCACCGCAGTTGATCTTTTTGTCTTCATCAGTAAACTTGAACATGCTGTTGAAGGTATTGTTAAGATCGTTGTATGTTGGCGAGTTGGTGAATTTTATTCTTGGAGTGTATGTGCGCAGATAATGTTCAAGCTTTAAATCCTTGTCAAATTCCTTGAACATCTTGTCGCTTTTGTTTATCATGAAGAGACCGGTTCTTCTTTTTTCAGCGTCCTTACGTGTTATATCCATAACTCTGGAAATAACAGCAGGGTGGGGAACTTCACTGTCGATATCAACGCCGATACCTCCGTTACAGCCTTCTTCACAGCTCAGAACCTCGAAAACATCGGGTATATATTCTTTTGTTTCGATAGTGTTGTATTTGTTAAGATGATAATAAGTCTTGGAAAGTCCGTCACAGTTTGAGATATTTGCTTCCGGCCGGTGAATCAGAAGATTTTCTTTTATTCCCTTTGGCTTACAGTAAAGAGCACCCATAAGTCCTTGTTTGTGAGAAAACTCAAAATTAAAGCCTTGTCCGGTGTTTGCGAAGGAAATCTGTCTCTTTTCAAAGTACTGCTTCATTCGTGTAAAAGTAACATTGTACTTGATGAGATTTGTGTTGATAAACTCTTCTTTTCGTGCCGGACATGGTCCGAGATAAGCAAAATCTGCCTTGTCCTTAAGCTGGAACTTTGCATATATCGCCATACATGCAGCAGGACTGTGAACAGGAGAGATCTTATCGAAAAGAGTGATGTCATGCTTTTCTGCATAGCTTATTACTGAAGCACATGAAGATGTGATATATTTTCCTTCATAGGTCTTGTTTAACGAACGAAGCTGAGCCCATGTAGCAATATCCGCACCAAATGATACATCGTAGATTTTTCGTATTCCCTGTGTGTAAAACCATTTTAGTACGTCCTGCCATACATCCGGAAAAGCAACACGGATAGACGGATCTACAAGAAGCGAAACCTTTCCTTTTTTGCTGTACATATCTTCAATAAAATCTTCATAGTCGTCATTGAAGTCTCTGGCTTCATGCGGACATTTTCTTATACATTCACCGCAATTTATACAATTGTCATAATCAATTCCTACATAGTTCTTTCCTTCAGCGGTCATTTTTGGGACACAAGCTTCGGGAACAGGACAAACTCTCGTACATGCATTGCACCCGATACATTTTTGTGGATTTACTGTGATTATTTCCATGATATGTACATCGGACTGCGTTGAAACAGCCCATCCTCCTTACTATAAAAGTAAAAAAGCTGCGTTTTTAATAAAGGTTTTGTTGTTTGTGAAAAATGCAAAAAACGCCCTGTTGGTTGTAGTTGTTTTTATTAGTTAAATAAAAAACGCAACATTTTTTCGTTAAATCATATACTAATTTTAACACATAAAAAATCAAAAGTCAATATAGTACGCTATCATATAAGCTGTTTTTTTATAGCTTTTTTAACAAAAATTTCGGAGTCTTTGATATCAAGATATACATCATCGCCTGATGATATTTTATCATTGATTATATATTCTGTAATTATATTTTCTATTTTATCCGATATAAGTCTTTTCAGAGGTCGTGCGCCGTATTTTTTTGTTTCAGGGCTCCGGCTTATAAAAGCTGCAACCTCCGGGGCATAGCTTAAGTTTATATTTATTTTTTTTGCTCTCAGGACAAGCTTATCAAGAAAAAGAACTGCTATCCTGCGGAGTGATTCCTCCGAAAGAGGTTCAAAAACAATAATTCCGTCCATTCGGTTAAGAAGCTCAGGTTTGAAGTGCTTTCTGAGCTTTGAGTCAACCTCCTTGCAGAAGCTGTTGCTTTCAGAGGTGTCCTGAGAAAAACCGAGGCTTACTTTCTGAGTGACAGTGTTTGCTCCTACGTTTGAAGTCAGTATTATAAGGGTGTTTTTCATGCTTGTTTTTCTTCCCTGTGAATCTCTGAACACCCCTTCGTCTGTTATCTGAAGAAGGATGTTGAGGACATCAGGATGAGCTTTTTCTATTTCATCAAAAAGAACAACAGAGTATGGTTTCTTTTTTATCATATCTGAAAGCATTCCGCTTTCTTTGAAACCTACATAACCCGGAGGAGAGCCTATAAGCTTTGACACTGAATGCTGTTCCATGTATTCACTCATATCAAGGCGTATCATATTTTCTTCGCTGTCAAACACTGTATGGGCAACTGCTTTGGCAAGCTCTGTTTTTCCCACCCCTGTCGGGCCTGCAAACAGGAAAGAGCCTATAGGTTTGTTTTCGTCTTTTAAGCCTACACGGCATCTTCTAATGGATTCGGATATTTTTTCTACGGCACGGTCCTGACCTATGACGCGTTTTTTAAGTTCTGATTCGATATTCATAAGTCTTAAGCTTTCCTGCTTGTTTATACTGCTTGAAGGAATGCCTGTCCAGGAGGATATAACGGCAGAAATATCTTCTGTTGTTACATCCGTGCTGTATGATATATTTTTACTGTCAGAGACGCATATATCAAGCTCGCTCATGCTTTTTTTCAGAAGCTCAGTGATTTCATTTTTCCGGTTTGTATTTCCTTTGCGGTGTGTGCTGCGGATTACGGCATGAGAGCACGCTTCGTCTATTACGTCTATTGCCTTGTCCGGAAGAAATCTGTCAGGTATATAACGTTCGGAAAGATATATTGCCTGTTCTATTATTTTGTCAGAAATATTTACCGAGTGGAATTTTTCGTAGCTTGGTTTTATTCCGGACAGAATCCTGACAAGCTGCTCGTGATCCGGTTCGTCAACAGTAACAGGCTGAAATCTTCTTTCAAGAGCACTGTCTGCCTCGATAAATTTTCTGTACTCTGAATATGTTGTTGCACCTATTATGCGAATACTGCCTCTCGCAAGCTCAGGCTTGAGAATATTGGCTGCATCGATTGCTCCTTCGGCGGCTCCTGCACCGACGATAGTGTGTATTTCATCTATGAAAAGAATGATATCCTTGTTTTTCTCAACTTCGTCAATGCATTTTTTTATTCTTTCTTCAAAATCCCCTCTGTATTTTGCTCCTGCAAGCATTGAGGTTATATCAAGAGAAAGAATGAATTTGTTTTTTAAGGAATCCGGAACGTTTCCTTTGATTATCCTTTGCGCAAGTCCTTCTATGATAGCGGTTTTTCCTACTCCTGCCTCGCCCACAAGGCATGGGTTGTTTTTGGTTTTGCGAGATAATATCTGTATGATCCTTTCTGTTTCCTGTTCTCGTCCGATAACAGGATCAAACCCGTTTTTTGAAGCAGTTTCTGTAAAGTTTTTTGAGTACCGGCTAAGACCGGGATATAGCTTTTCGTCAAGTTTTATGTTTGACATATCTGAGATATCTGAAAAAGAATCAGAACAGTCAGCTTTGATTCGTCGTATATCTGAGTTCAGGGTTTTGAGAAGCTCATATCCGCCTGAGTTCTTGTTTTTTACGATTGAAAGAAGAATGTACTCTGTTCCGGTCAGAGAGGCTCCCGCTCTGCTGCTTTCCTTTGACGCTTCTCTGAAAATATCATCAAGACGGGGAGTGAAGTCGGTTTCGGAAAGTGTGTACGGAATACCGTTTCCGATGTATTTTTTCAGATATGCAGATACCTTGTCTGTGGTGACATTGTTGTTTTCAAGTATCGCAGCAGCAATATTTCCGCCTTCTGCAAGAAAGCCGTATATCATATGCTCGCTTCCGACAAACGTGTGTCCGAGTTCACCTGCG
Organism: Ruminococcus sp.; assembly: GCA_015066815.1. Taxonomy (GTDB): domain Bacteria; phylum Bacillota; class Clostridia; order Oscillospirales; family Ruminococcaceae; genus HUN007. The sequence goes on along the minus strand of SVNR01000019.1, from coordinate 7,478 downwards.
TATTTTACAGCGTATTCCAGAGAAGCTATTGCCTTCCTTGTAAATTCATTTTTATTTAACATGGTTTTACGATCATCTCTTTTCATTGATATACTGAACTATAAATTTATTCATGGTTTACTATTGGCCGATATGCACTAAGCTTTCGTAGTCAGCGGATGTGCAAGGCAAAAATAATACGGTTATAAGTGTAACATACGTTATGCGAAAAAAATGTAGAACAAAGCATCGTTCAAAAAAATATGCACTGTCCTCAAAAGAAACAGTGCATATTTTTATCTCTATATCAAAGCCATTTTTGTTACGAAGATAAAAGGCGTTTCCGGGCATCTGCAGCTGCACCTTTTATTTTTTCCGGTCGTAGTTTTTCTGGCTATAATATAGTTTATGCAGAAATCCTGTAAATGCAACAAGGCAATTATATGTAATTTTTTTTTAAGATTTTTTTTGAAAAAAGGGTAGAATTGATTTGTTTTTTGATGTATAATTATAAAAGACTGTTCTTATGGACAGAAAGATTTTTTATTATTAAGGAGTGTAATCCGTATGGGAATGGATTTCAGCAGAAAGCTTCCTATTCCTAAGGAAATTAAAGAACAATTTCCTGTGGACGAGAAACTGAAAAAATTAAAACAGGAAAAGGACAAAGAAATAAAAGACGTTTTTACGGGAAAATCCGACAAGCTTCTTCTTATCATAGGACCGTGCTCGGCAGACCACGAGGATTCTGTAATAGATTATGTTACAAGGCTTTCGAGGGTTCAGGAAAAGGTCACTGATAAGCTTATACTTATTCCGAGAATATATACAAACAAGCCGAGAACAACTGGTGAGGGATATATGGGTATGGTTCACCAGCCTGATCCTGAGAAGAGGGAAGATCTTATCGGAGGTATTATCTCTGTAAGAAAGCTTCACACAAGAGCTATAGAAGAATCCGGCATGGTGTGTGCAGATGAGATGCTCTATCCGGAAAACGCCAGATACCTTGATGATCTTCTCGGATATGTTGCGGTAGGTGCCCGTTCCGTTGAAAATCAGCAGCACAGACTTGTTGCGAGCGGACTTGATATTCCTGTCGGAATGAAAAATCCTACAAGCGGTGATATTTCCGTAATGCTCAACTCTATAAAAGCTGCACAGATCGGTCATACTTTTATATTCAGAGGCTGGGATGTTACTTCTTCAGGAAATCCTCTTGCTCACGCTATTATGAGAGGATATGTTGATAACGACGGAAGATCTCATGCGAACTATCATTATGAAGATATGATACAGCTTTTCGAAATGTACTGTAAGAGAAACCTCGAGAATATATCTGTTATCGTTGATGCAAACCATGCAAACTCCGGAAAGAAGCCTCTGGAACAGGTAAGGATCAGCAAGGAAGTACTGCATAGCTGCAGATATTCCGCTGATATCAGGAGCATGGTAAAGGGACTCATGATAGAAAGCTATATTGAGGACGGCGCACAGAAAATAGGCGAAGGAATATACGGAAAGTCAATTACTGACCCGTGCCTTGGCTGGGAAAAAACAGAGCGTCTTATTTTAGACATAGCTGATCTGCTCTGATATTTTTATAGTATTAGCCGATATGCACTAAGCTTTTGTAGTCAGCGGATGTGCAAGGCAATAAAAATCTCCTGTCCTGCAAGGAACAGGAGATTTTTTTGAGGAGGACAATTATATTATGATAACATTTTTGAAAAAAGAACCTGTTCTGTCTATTGCGGCAATAGCAGCAGTTATCTCGGCTTTTGCGGTAAAACCGTCAGCTGAATATCTTGATTATATTGATTTTCCGGTGCTTGTTCTTTTGTTTTGTCTTATGATAGTAGTAGCCGGGCTCATGGAAACAAGGCTTTTTGATGTTGTTTCCTCGAAGCTTCTTAAAAGCTCTGATAACTGCCGGACTGTAGCTGTTATGCTTGTGAATATAACTTTTTTCAGTGCGATGCTTATCACAAATGATGTTGCGCTGATAACACTCGTACCCTTTACTGTAGGTCTGTATTCAGATAAAAGCGGCAGAAGTCTTATTTCTCTTGTTGTTGCAGAAACAGCTGCGGCAAATCTCGGAAGTATGATGACTCCGTTCGGAAATCCTCAGAACTTATATCTGTATTCATACTACAACATGAGTACAGCCGACTTCTTCAGGGTACTGCTTCCTTATGGCTTGGTAAGTCTTGGTCTTATAAACATACTTACTTTTTTTTCAGTTGAAAAAGACAAGTTTTCTTCAGAAACAGCTTCTGATGCAAAAATATCAGACAAGAGAAAGTTTTTTGTCTGCCTTGTACTTTTCGTTTTGTGTGTGCTTGCTGTTCTGCGTTTTATCAATGTATATATATGCTTTGCCGTTGTTCTTGCGGTATTTCTTATTATGGACAGAAGACTTTTTCTCAGGGTGGATTATCTGCTGCTTCTGACTTTTTGCATGTTCTTTGTTTTTGTCGGAAATCTCGGCAATATCGGAGCTGTAACAGAAAAGCTTTCACTGCTGGTTGAAGGAAATGAGTTTGTTGTCGGAGTTCTTCTGAGTCAGATAATAAGCAACGTGCCCGCAGCTATCATGCTTTCCGGTTTTACAGACAATGCAGATAAGCTTCTTCTCGGAGTAAATATAGGCGGCCTTGGAACAATAGTTGCCTCCCTGGCAAGCGTTATTTCGTATAAGCAGTACTCAAAAGCGGAAAACGCGGATACAAAAAAATACATGCTTGTTTTTACTCTGGCAAATATAATTCTTCTTGGGATTCTGACCGGTTTGTATGTTCTGATAAAATAAAACCATCATAAAACAAAAAACGACTTTTAATTTTAAAGCACAAATGATATAATTATAGTAAATACAAAAAATATTTTCAGGAGGAAAAAAGATGAATGAAGTAATTAAAGAACGTTCTCAGATGCCCGAAGAAACAAAGTGGGCGATAGAGGATATTTATAAAAATGATGAGCTCTGGAATAAGGATTTTGAAGCTGTAAAAAATTCCATAGAAAAAATCAGGTCATACAAAGGGAAACTATCAGAATCATCAGAAACTCTCTGCGGATATTTCAGTCTTAACGACAAGCTGAGCGTTATGCTCGACAGCCTTATAAACTATGCACACAGAAAAAGAGATGAGGACAACAGGAACTCTGTTTATCAGGAAATGTGCGGAAAGCTTGATATTGTGCTTTCAGAGATTTCGGATGCAGATTCTTTTTCAGCTCCGGAAATCATTGCGATAAGCGACGAAAAGCTTGAAGCTTTTTTTGCAGAGAACAGTGAGCTTGCTGTCTACAGACTATATATAGAGCGTTTAAGAAAAAGAAAGGAACATCTTCTTTCAGAGGCTGAAGAACGTATAATGGCACTTGCCGGTCAGATGCAGGGGGCTCCGGACACGATATATTCTGTTTTCAGTGATGCAGAGCTTGAGTTCCCGGACGCTGTTGACTCGCAGGGAAATAAACATCAGGTAACTCACGGAACATATATCCCGCTTGTAAAAAGCTCCGACAGAGGTCTGAGAAAATCAGCGTTTGAGTGTATGTACGGTACCTATGGAAAATATAAAAACACTATTGCGGCTATGCTTACAGCACAGACAAAGCAGTCATCGTTTGCGGCAAAGGCACGTCACTACAAATCAACGCTTCACGCTTCTCTTGACCGCACAGATGTTCCGGTAGAGGTATATCATAATCTCATAGACGCAGTTCATAACAACCTGGAATATATGTATAAGTATATAAGACTCCGCAAAAAGCTTATGGGACTTGATGAGCTTCATATGTACGATCTGTATACACCTGTTGTACAGGAATGTGATATGAAAATATCGTTTGAGGAAGCAAAGGAAAACGTTTATAACGCACTTTTGCCGATGGGTGACGAGTACTGCTCTATTCTCAGGGAGGGCTTTGAAAAAAGATGGATAGATGTATATGAAAACCAGGGAAAAACAAGCGGTGCATATTCTGCAGGTGCAAGAGTACATCCTTTTGTACTTCTTAACCATAAGGATACGCTTAACTGCGAGTTTACTCTTGCTCATGAGATGGGACATGCTATCCATTCATATTATTCCAACAGAACTCAGCCTGTTATTTATTCAGACTATGTGATTTTTGTAGCTGAAGTAGCTTCTACATGTAACGAAGCTCTTCTTATGGAGTATCTGCTTAAGAAAACAGATGATAAGAAGCAAAAAGCATATCTTATAAACTATTTTCTTGAACAGTTCAGGACAACACTTTACAGACAGACTATGTTTGCTGAGTTTGAGCTTAAGATAAATCAGATGACAGAAAACGGCGAAGGTCTTACAGCGGATAATATTTCACAGCTTTACTATGAGCTTAACAAGCTTTACTTTGGTGATGATATGATAGTAGACGAGGAGATAGCTCTTGAGTGGGCACGTATACCTCATTTTTACTATGATTATTATGTATACCAGTATGCTACGGGATATTCGGCAGCAATAGCGCTTTCGAGAAAAATCCTCAAAGAGGGAAAGCCTGCCGTTGATAACTATATAAAATTTTTATCAGGCGGTTCTTCAGCTTCACCTATCGAACTTCTCAGAACAGCAGGTGTGGATATGTCATCTCCGGAACCGGTAAATGCTGCTCTTGAAATATTCAACGAGCTTATCGACGAGCTTGAAGCTCTTCTTTCATGAAAAATACAGTGAATGAAATATTTTTTTCGTTCACTATATTATCGTTCTCTCATCTAAGGTTAAATGTTTACCCATAATAATCAAACTCCTTTCTATGAGCATATGATTATTATCCATCATTTTACCTTCAAAGTAAACGCAATAGCTCCCCATGGGGAGCTATCTGGTTAGCCTTCTTTTTGTATCTCTTTTACTTTCAGACTAAATGCAACACCTATTACATTCAAAGTAAATGCAACAGGTATATTTTTCCGTGTTGCGTTTACTTTGAAAATTCACTCAAACAAATTTCTTCGAAGTTCTACAAGAAAAATAGTTGATTTTTTACTTTGTTTGTGGTATACTAAATAATGTATATTTGTACGCATACTCATTCGCTTAGAACCTATTTAATGGAGGACGCACATGAATATAAAATTAGATAATATCGGCATTATTAAAAGCTCTAATATCCAATTAGATGGGCTTACTGTAATTACTGGACAGAATAACTCAGGTAAAACAACTGTAGGTAAAGTTATATATTCATTGGTGGATGCAGTTTCTAATTTATCAGCAAAAGCAGAAAACGATAGACTTATGTATATAGCTGATGTGTTAAGGGATATCCGGGAGAATTTTGAAATATTTAGATTCTCTAGACGTGTCTATTCCGAGAATGAAGTATCTATTTTTTCAAAAGATTCTGCTATTAATTTTTTGTTATACCAATTCAATATAACTCCTCGAGGTTTTGTTTTTTCTGATGAATATGAAAACATAGAATCTTTTTCTCATGCATTAAGAGATGAATTAGCCGAATTTGATGTTAATTCAATAGATGAAAACCCTACTTTTTTTAAATACTATAAAAGATTTTCGGTAAATAGCGAGAATACTGATGGAACAAAGGACAAAATAAAAAATCAGATAAATAAAGCTATCTCAGCACTCGACAAGATGTTTAAAGATATAGAAAGAGATCCTGAACTTATCGATTATGCACGCGAAAGTATTAATCAAACTCTTAGAGTTGAATTTTCAAAACAAATTCAGCCTGTAAAATTTGATGTAAAAAATTCTAGAATTGAAGTAACAGATGATGCTACAATAATGTTTGCATTTGATATTGTCGACAATAAGCTTGTTAATAATGGTAACCCCGTTTTTTTTGATATACCATATAAAAAAGCATATTTTATTGATAATCCTTTTGTATTAGATTCTTCCACATATCGTAGAATATATGTAACGCATGATTTTGAAAATAATACAATACTAAACACTAGAAGGATCCTTCCTCATGAAGTAAAGCTGAATTATACATTAAAAAGTGGCAAAAAAACAACTGTATTTGAAGAAACGGTCATTAATCATGGATTGACAGAAATAAAACAAAAAATCGATGAAGTTATATCTGGTGATTTTGAATTCAATTCAGATGGCGAATTTTATGTTAAGGATGGAAAAAAACTCTATTTGACCAATTTGGCTACAGGTTCAAAAATGTTTTCGATATTGAAAATGCTAGTAGACAAAGGCGAAGTTGATGAAGGAACCTTGCTAGTATTGGATGAACCAGAAGCACATTTGCATCCAAGTTGGCAGAATAAATTTGCTGAAATAATTGTATTGCTGGTGAAATATTTAAACGCTGGAGTTCTTCTTACAAGCCATAGTCCGAATTTTGTTTTAGCGATTGATGCTTATATGCGTAAATATGATATTACAGATAAAACTAATTTTTATCAGACTAATCATTTGGATGATTATTTTGTAGAATACAAAAATGCAAATGATGATATAGGACTTATTTATGATGATTTTATGCGTTATCTTTCTGAAGTTAAAGTATTAAGAGATGTATACTTTAACGGAACGGGGGATAATCATGACCAGTAAAGACATTTTTCAATATGCACAAAACAACTGGAATAGATACAAAAAATCAATAACCGTAATATCAGAGACTGGTAAAATGGATAACCAAGGAAATCCTATCTCCTTGGTTAAAAGTGATTTAATGATTTATTGTTTTGATGATATTTCGGAAAATATTTACCATGACAAAAGAAAAGATAAAACAGCATCTGTTGATGGAATGATTATCACTAACGAAGTGGTATATTTGGTGGAATTTAAATCAGGTTTTAAACGTAAAATCACAAAAGAAAACTTTGATAAAACTAAAATGATATGTGACAAAACGAAAGAGTTTTGTGAATCTTATGCTAATCTGTTTTTTGAGAAATCTACCAAGGAAATTGAAGAGCTAAAAACAAATATCCGACTTAAAACCATTGAAAGCTATTGGACTTTTGAAAAAGAAGTATTCCCATCTTGCCAAGAATTACAACCACCCAAAAGTAATTATAGAATTGAAATGATAGTTGTAATTGATGGAAATAGTGATGATGCAATGCTTTCAACATTAGAGCAATTATCAGCAGGTGCTGAAGCTGACGATATTTTTTCTGCTATTAAAAGGTCATTAAAAAAATATAAAAGAATCAAAGACAGTAATGATAATGATTATTATTACGACGAAATTAAAGTTATGTCTACATATGAATTTGAGGCTTTTATAAAACAAATTGATATACCTGCGTAAGGCTTTAGCGGCACTGTTACTTTTTAACAATGCCGCTTTCTTATTATCTGTGAAGTGTGCGTTTTATAGGTTTCAAAAAGTAAGCGATACGTTTAACCTCGACTTCCGCAAAGCACGAAATTCTGGTATACTAATGACATAAAAGTCTAAGTACAGAAAAGGAGCCCAAATCAAATGGAAAATAAAATTCCGGAATCATGGATAGA
>SVNR01000018.1 GCA_015066815.1 Ruminococcus sp. | reverse complement strand
CGTAAAATTAGTACGTTTTCTCAAAAAAATCTAAGCTGAATATTATGCGCCTAACGACGTATTTACGAAAAAACGGAGCCTTTTCGGAGCTCCGTTTTTTCAATTTAAGTGGCAAACTCGGGTTATATCAAAACTAACGATACAAGTCAAGAAAAACCCCTTCAGTTTATATGCTATATCCTACTGAATCTTATTTGTCGTTTACTATAAATTTGCCGCTTTTATGCTGATAATAAAAGCGGCTTTAGGATTTTTGAGATGTTTTTATATATTGATGTCAATACATGCGCGGCTTTTTCTTACGGAAACTATAAACTTTCCGAATTCCTTGTGATCGGGATGATTCTGGTATTCTTCGAGTCCTTTCATATTTTCAAAATCACAAATAAGAGCTATGTCATAGTTTGTGCTGTCTGCGTCAGGGGAATTTACCGCTACGGTATAAGAGAGAAGTGATGGTATCTTTGTTCTGAGCTCTTCTGCCTTGCGGGCGGCAAGCTCAAGGTTTTCCGATTTTGTTTTACCGTTTGCTTCATCAAGAAGCTCAAACATAACTATATGTCTTATCATGCTGGTTATCTTCCTTTCAGGTTGTATGGTTTTTGCAGTAACACTGGTATTTTATACGGTGTGCTGATTGACAAAAACCATTGTTTGAAGTATAATTTTTTAAGGAGAATACACCCTTTTTTATACGGGCGTTTTCAATAACTATTATTATACTATACACAGTTTTTTATGTCAATCTTGAGGAGCAGGTTTAATATATGAAGTATTTTTGTAAATCTGATGAAAGAAAAGGTACATGCTATTATGAATTCCAGAAAGGCGGTTTTAACGAAAAGTTCTGGCTTGAGGATTCTCTTCTGATACACGATGATGTGTGGTATGACTCCGGACTGGAGGATTTTTTCTTTGCGGAAGTAGAAGAGCTTGAGGCTTACGGAACCACAGAAATAAACAGGTCTATGTGGGAAAATATCCTGAAAAGAGCAGATGATTATGATGAAATAACAAGAGAGGCGATCGGTGAACTCAGCGAATGGGTTGAGGAGAATTTTAAGGAAAATGAAGTCTTTACTATTCTCGGATTGTGATGCAGTCGGATCAGAGTTGAATTAATTATGTATAATTATAAAGAAAAAATCAAAAATTATTTCAGTGACACATGCTCCTTGCTGCGTATCCTTGTGATATGGCTTGTTGCCGGTACAGTCATAGGGGCTGTAGTAGGCGTTACAGGTGTTGCTTTTCATTATTCTGTTGATGTTCTTACTGAAGTAAGAGAAAAACACAGATGGATCATTTTTCTGCTTCCGATCGGAGGAATTCTGATAGCGTATCTTTACAGTAAGGCAGGTATGGAAAAGGATAAAGGAACAAACGCAGTTATACTTGCGATAAGAGAGAATGAGGAGCTTCCGTTCCGTACTTCAGTGCTTATATTTGTAAGTACTGTCATAACTCATTTTCTTGGCGGTTCTTCCGGACGTGAGGGTGCTGCACTTCAGATCGGCGGAAGTATGGCCGCTTCTGCCGGAAGAAAGCTTAAGCTCGGAGAAAAAGAAAGAAAAATACTTGTTATGTGTGGTATGAGTGCGTGCTTTTCTGCTCTTTTTGGTACACCTGTTACTGCTGCGATATTTTCCATAGAAGTTATAAGCGTGGGTATAATGCATTACAGTGCGGTGATTCCGTGTGTTATTTCTGCTATCACTGCTTTTGAGATATCGACCTTTTTCGGAGTAGAGCCGACTTCATTTTCAGTTATGTCAGTTCCTGAACTTAGTCAGATAACTGTTATAAAAGTTATTCCGTTTTCCATAGTCTGCGGTCTTGTAGGCAGATTTTTCTGCTTTGTCATTCACAGAATAAAGCATATTCTTGCAGGATATATAGAAAACCGTTATATAAGAGTGATTGTCGGCTCCTGTATCGTTATAGCCATGACGCTTGTTATAGGAGATCAGACCTATAACGGTGCGGGAGGAGCTGTTATATCCGGCTGCTTCTCAGAGAGGCAGGCGTTTTATATGTGGGCTGTAAAACTTTTGTTTACCGCTGTAACACTTGGCTGCGGTTTCAAGGGCGGAGAAATAATACCGGCTTTTTTTGTGGGTGCTTCATTCGGAAGCTTTGCATCGGAGTTTTTCGGGATAAATTTTTCATTTGGTGCAGGACTGGGGCTTATAGCAGTATTCTGCGGAGCGACCAATTGTCCGATAGCATCACTGCTTATGAGTATTGAGCTTTTTGGTGTTGAGGCAATACCGTATTTTGCTTTGATATGTGGTATATCATATCTTATCTCGGGAGATACCGGGCTTTATGGTGAGCAGAAGATAATGTACTCAAGAAAAATGCCGGAATTCATAAACAAAACTCTGAATGACAAAAAAACAGTAAAATAAATATAGCGGTCTTTTTGTTACTGTTTCTTCAGAGTCAGTATAGTGACACCGTTGTTAAGACCAAGTATTTTTTTATCGATTCTTGGGTTTTTGAGCTCAGTTCGTATATAACATAATATTTTGTCGCCGTTGTGATATCCGTGTATTATTTCTATTTCATCCGTGTCCTTAGGACAGCTTTTGAGAAGTTTGTTTACTTCTCTTCTGGCCTGTATGAGAGGTATGTTGTGGAGATTTATGGTTATTCTTTTCATGCTTTGTTGTTCCTTATCTGCAGTTCTCTGAATTCTTCGGCAAGCTTTACTGCGTCGTCGTATCCTGACAGGCTGTAGCATTTAGCTCTGAATGAAGCTGCGCCGTACATTCCGGTAAGGTACCAGGCTGCATGCTTTCTTGATTCACGTATTGCTATATGTTCAGGCTTGTCGGAAAGCGTGAGTCTGATATGATAAAGCATAGTTTCGAGGCGGGTGTCAAGGTCAGGAGCTACAAACTCTTTTTTGTCAAAGTAAGCTTTGATCTCTTTGAATATCCATGGGTTTCCGTAAGTAGCCCGTCCTATCATAACAAGGTCGCATCCGGTTTCTTCGTACATTTTCAGACAGTCGTCAAGAGAAGCGATGTCTCCGTTGCCTATTACCGGTACAGACACATTTTTCTTTACCTCTTTGATGATGTTCATGTCTGATTTTCCACTGTACATCTGATTTTTGGTTCTTCCGTGAACAGTGATTGCAGCCGCACCGGCCTCCTCCATTGCAGCTGCGAACTCTACAGCATTTACACTGTTCTCGTCCCAGCCTTTTCTTATTTTTACAGTAACGGGAACATCTGACGCGGATACTGCGGCACGTACTATTTCAGCGGCAAGTGCTGTGTTTTTCATAAGCGCTGCTCCTGAACCATTGCCTGCTACCTTTGGCACCGGGCATCCCATGTTAAGATCTATTATATCAGGTTTGTACTGGCTGCATATACCTACAGCCTTTGCGATAAATTCCGGCTCACTGCCGAAAAGCTGCAGGGCGCAGGGACGTTCTTCCTCTGTGATCCTGCAAAGCTCCTCTGTTTTTTTATCGTTATAGCAAAGTCCTTTTGCGGATATAAGTTCACTTACAGTGTAGGAAGCCCCGAATTCACGGTTGAGTATCCGGTATGCTCTGTCTGCTACTCCTGCCATAGGAGCAAGAGCTGCTGTTTTTCTTATTTTTACGTTACCTATGCTGATATAGTCCATAAATTATTCACGCTTTCATATTATTTTTTCTACTTAATTATTTTAGCATAGTTGAGAAAAAAATCATAGTCTTTTTCATAGTTTAAGATAAAAGTATGTCAAATAAAATCCGGACCAGTTATATGTTCCGGACCCTATAGTTTTCAAACAGCTTCAAGGAGGATTTTCTGATGAAATTACTGGCGATAGACGGCAACAGTATTTTGAACCGTGCTTATTACGGAATAAAGCTTTTGTCAAATAAAAAAGGTGTTTTTACAAACGCACTGACGGGATTTATGAATATATATCTCAAGGAAATAGAAATAGTAAAGCCTGACTGTGTGATGGTTGCTTTTGATCTTAAAGCGCCTACGTTCAGACATAAGGCGGTTTCTTCGTATAAGGCCAACAGAAAAGGCATGCCTGATGAGCTGGCTATGCAGCTTCCGCTTATAAAGGATATTCTCGGAGGACTTGGTATAAAAATATCAGAGTGTGAAGGCTTTGAAGCGGATGACATACTGGGAACAGTTTCTTCGTTTTTTGCAGAATCGGGTAACGAATGTGTTATACTGACAGGAGACAGAGACAGCTTACAGCTTATTAATGAAAAGGTTCATGTAAGACTTGTCACAAATAAAGAAACGATAGAATACGATGAGAGGCTGTTTTTTGAAAGCTATGGTTTTGAACCTCTTAATCTTATAGATCTTAAAGCGCTTATGGGTGATAGTTCGGATAATATATCAGGAGTTCCCGGTATAGGAGAAAAGACAGCGTCAACACTTATCAAGAAATACAGGACTATAGAAGCACTTTATGCTTCTCTTGATCCTGCGGCATTCACAAAGTCAGTATATAACAAGCTCTGCACAGGTAAAGAAGCTGCTTTTCAGAGTAAGTGGCTTGCTACTATTGTAAAAAATGCCCCGATAGAAAATGATACCAAAAGCTATAAACCGGGAAAAGCAGACGAGGACAGACTGAGCCGTGTTCTGACTGAGCTTGAGATGTTCAAGCTTATCGAGAGGCTTAAGCTTAAACCGTTTTCCGCTCCGGCTGAAGAAAGAGAGCTTACTCTTTTTGATGATTTTTCTGAGGAGCAGAGTTATCAGGAAGCTGTACTTGATAATGAGGCTCTCATAAAGATAACGGATTCAGGAAAAGCAGACTTTGTTTTTTATGCTGATGAAAAAAGGATAAGTATACTATCTTCAGAACAAATATACACATCAGATAATGCAGAGCTTATCAGGGCTTTTTTTGAATCTGAGACGGAAAAGAGAACCTTTGGTGCAAAGCCGGCATACAGATATGCCTTTGAAAACGGATATAGTCTCCGGAATATAGTTTTTGATGCTGAAATTGCTGCTTATCTTCTTGACCCGATAGCTTCCGGCTATGAACCTGATAAGCTGTGTGCTTCTTATGGCGTAAGGCTCTCCTCAGACAGTAAAAACGCTGCTGTAATAAACGTCGCTTCACTTTCAGACAAGCTTGCTGTTATTATAGAAAATCAGAATATGACAGAGCTTCTTTATAACATAGAACAGCCTCTCACTGAAGTTCTTGCTTCTATGGAAACAGTAGGAGTAAAGGTGGATACCGATGGTGTAAAAAAATTCGGAGAAATGCTCTTGACTGAAATATCCGGATGCCAGAAGATGATATATGAGCTTGCTGGACGTGAATTCAATATTTCATCACCAAAGCAGCTTGGTGAAATACTTTTCGGAGAACTCGGTCTGCCGGCCAAAAAGAAGACAAAGAGCGGATATTCTACAAATGCAGAGGTACTTGAGGAACTGAGGCCGAAACATCCTATAATCGATCATATACTAAAATACAGACAGCTTACAAAGCTTAATTCGACATATGTTGATGGTTTACTAAAGACTGTGTCATCTGACGGAAGAATACACAGTGTGTTCAGACAGACAGAAACAAGAACAGGAAGGATATCATCTACCGAGCCTAATATGCAGAATATTCCTGTAAGGACAGAGCTTGGCAGCAAAATGAGAAGCTTTTTTGTTGCAGATACCGGAAAAATACTTCTTGACGCTGACTACAGTCAGATAGAGCTGCGTATCATGGCACACATCTGTGGTGATGAAAATATGCGTCAGGCTTTTATTGACGGTACGGATATTCATACGATGACAGCATCACAGGTATTCGATATGCCGCCGATAATGGTTACAAGCTCCATGAGAAGTGCAGCTAAGGCAGTAAACTTCGGTATAATCTACGGTATCGGTGCATTTTCGCTTTCAAAGGATATAGGGGTTTCTGTTGCTGAGGCTGACAAATATATCCGAAGCTATCTTGATAACTATCCTGATGTTGAGCGTTTTATGAATGAGACAGTTGAAAATGCTGAAAAAGACGGCTATGTGTCTACTATGTTCGGAAGAAGAAGGGCGATACCTGAGCTCATAGCCTCCAATAAAATGCTTAAGGCAGCGGGTAAAAGAATAGCTATGAATACTCCGATACAGGGCTCTGCGGCAGACATAATAAAAATAGCTATGATAAGAGTGTATAAGAGACTTAGTGAGGAAAATCTGAAAGCAAGACTTATACTTCAGGTTCATGATGAGCTTATTGTGGAATCAGATACAGAGGATTCGCAGAGAGCGGCACAGATACTGGCCGAAGAAATGACAAACGCAGCAGAGCTCAGCATTCCTCTTATAGCTGAAGTAAATAGCGGAGAAACATGGTATGATGCAAAGAGCTGATATATATATAAGAAACGCCTGTCCTGATGAAGCGGTTCTGCTTCACGCATATGATTCAGTTATCTTTCATGAAGGCTGGAGTGAAAAATCGTTTTTGAGCAGTATACAGAGCATCAATGAGATAGTGCCGGTGGCTGTGTCTGAGGAAACCGGTGAGATCATTGCATATGCAGCAGTATCATTTGTTCTTGATGAGGCAAATATAAACAGGATAGCTGTAGTAGATAAGTACAGGGGTAACGGTATCGGCATATATATGCTTGAATATATTGAAAAAAATCTGCCGGATATAGTTTCAGTATATAATCTTGAGGTAAGGGAGAGCAATACACACGCTATTGATATGTACAAAAGGGCAGGGTATGACGTGTTGGGGATGCGCAGGAATTTTTACAGAAACCCCGAAGAAAACGCACTGCTTATGACAAAACGAAAGGTATGATCAGAAAATATGCTTATATTGGGAATAGAGACTTCGTGTGATGAAACAGCGGCAAGTGTTTCATATAATGGTACTACAATTCTTTCTTCTGTTGTTTCGACTCAGATAGAAGAGCACAAAAAATACGGAGGAGTTGTCCCTGAAATAGCATCAAGAAGACATAGTGAAAATATTCTTGGTGTGGTCAGGGAGGCTCTTGAAAAAGCGGAAAAAACTATTGATGATATGGACGCTGTTGCAGTTACATATGCTCCCGGACTCATCGGTGCGCTTCTGGTTGGTGTTAATTTTGCCAAGGGTCTTTCTATGGCTTTGGGAAAACCTCTTATACCGGTTCATCATATTACCGGTCATATAGCGGCAAATTATATAGCGCATCCGGAACTGAAGCCGCCGTATCTTTGCCTTGTAGCAAGCGGCGGACACAGTCATATAATAGAAGTACTTTCGTATACAAGTTTCAGAGTGATAGGTAAAACCCGGGACGATGCCGCAGGAGAGTGCTTTGACAAGTGTGCGAGAGCTCTTGGATTTCCATATCCGGGAGGAGTGCACATAGACAAGGCTTCAGCATATGGCAATCCGGATACATATAAGCTTCCGGTGCCGAGGGTTGCGGGAAGTATATATGATTTTAGTTTTTCAGGTCTTAAGACTGCAGTAATAAATACTGTTCACAATGCCTCTCAGAAGGGACAGGAGATAAGAACAAACGACATGGCAGCTTCTGTTCAGAAAACTATTTCGGACATGCTTGTGTCAAAAACCATGCTGGCCGCCAGGGAGCTCGGATACAAAAAAATAGTTCTTGCAGGCGGAGTATCAGCAAATTCAGGAGTAAGAAGTACACTCACTATGGCGTGTGAAAAAAACGGATACGAGCTTTTTATGCCTCCTCTCAGTTTGTGCGGCGACAATGCAGCTATGATAGCCTGTCAGGGATATTATAATTATCAGGCAGGGATAACAGCAGATGAAGGGCTTAATGCAACAGCCACACTGTCAGTGGAAAAACTGTGAAACATAAGCTTATATAATAACAAAAGTAACAAGTGGATATACGCAGATCAACGCTTAATTAATGTATTGACATCTTATTCAAATAATAGTATAATGTAATTGTATATGAAGTTTTTTGAGTAGAAAAATTTCTTCATAAATTCCAAAATAAATTACAGGAGGATTCATAAATATGTCACTGACCAAAAACCCTAACGTATTAAAGTGGGTAGACGAAATGATTGCTCTCACACAGCCTGATCAGGTTGTATGGATCGACGGCAGCGAGGAACAGCTTGATTCTTTAAAAAAAGAAGCTATCTCAACAGGAGAAATGATCGAACTCAACCAGGAAAAGCTCCCGGGTTGTTTATATCACAGAACACTTCCTAACGACGTTGCGAGAGTAGAGGACAGAACTTTTATCTGTACATCAAAGAAAGAAGATGCAGGTCCGACAAACAACTGGTGTGCACCTGAAGAGATGTACGCTAAGCTCAGACCAATGTACAGCGGAGTAATGAAGGGCAGAACAATGTATGTCATTCCTTATTCTATGGGTCCTATCGGTTCACCACTCGCAAAGGTTGGTGTAGAGGTTACAGACTCCATCTACGTTGTACTCAACATGGCTATCATGACAAGAATGGGCAAACAGGCTTTTGAAAACCTCGGCGAAACTTCAAACGATTTCGTTCGCGGACTTCACTCAAAGGCTGATGTTGATCCTGAAAAGAGATACATCTGTCAGTTCCCTGAAGACAACACAATCTGGTCAATCAACTCTGCTTACGGCGGAAACGTTCTCCTCGGCAAGAAGTGCTTCGCTCTCAGAATCGCTTCATTCCAGGGTAAGAATGAAGACTGGATGGCTGAACACATGCTTATCCTCGGCGTTCAGAAGCCTGATGGTGACGTTAAGTATATAACAGCTGCATTCCCATCTGCATGCGGAAAAACAAACCTTGCAATGCTTATTCCGCCGGAGGGATACATCAAGGACGGATACAAGGTATTCACAGTAGGTGACGATATCGCTTGGATGAAGAAGGGTGAAGACGGAAGACTTTATGCTATCAACCCTGAAAACGGCTTCTTCGGTGTTGCTCCGGGAACAAACGAAAAATCCAACTATAACGCACTTGCTTCAACAAGAAAGAACACAATATTCACAAACGTTGCTATCAATAATGATGACAACACTGTTTGGTGGGAGAAGCTTGACAAGAATCCTCCGGTAAACGCTACAGAGTGGAAGGGTGCTAAGGTCAACGGTGTAGAATACACAGCAGAAGGCAATGCTCTTGCTCATCCGAACTCAAGATTTACAGCTCCTGCTGAAAACTGCCCATGCATTTCTCCTGAATTCAACAATCCTCAGGGTGTTCCGATCTCAGCTATCATCTTCGGCGGAAGACGTGCTAAGACAACTCCTCTGGTATATCAGTCATTCAGCTGGAATCACGGTACATTTATCGGTTCTGCTGTTTCTTCTGAAACAACAGCTGCTGCTACAGGTGCTGTTGGTGTCCTCAGACACGATCCTATGGCTATGAAGCCGTTCTGCGGTTACAACATGGGTGATTACTGGGCTCACTGGATTCACATGGGTGAACTCCTCGGCGAAAAGGCTCCTAAGATATTCAACGTAAACTGGTTCAAGACAGATGAGGAAGGAAACTTTATCTGGCCTGGTTACGGTGACAACATGAGAGTACTTGACTGGATCATCAAGCGCTGCGAAGGCAGTGTAGATGCTGATGAAACAGCTATCGGATATCTTCCTAAGGCTGAAGACCTCAACGTTGAAGGTCTTGAAGATGAAGTTACTCCTGAAGTTCTCGGCAAGCTTCTTGAAGTTGACAAGAACCTCTGGAAGAACGAAGTTGAAGATCTCCGTGAATTCTACAAGCAGTTCGGTGACAGACTTCCTAAGGAAATCAAGGAAGAGCTTGACGGACTTGAGAACAGACTCAACAAGTAAAGATATAAAAACAAAAAACAGACCTTTTGGGTCTGTTTTTTGTTTAAAAAATACTGAAAGCCGATTTGCTCTGACTTTCAGTATAATAATTTTATTTTATTGATATGCACGAAGATGATTATGCTTCAGAGTCCTGGTTGTCTTCAGGTGTAAGTATTTTAATGCCGATCTTAACTATTCTCTGGATGTTCATTTCAAGTATTTTAAGTTCAAAGCAATTATTCTGAACTATTTCTCCCGGTTCAGGAATATGACCTGTAAGCTCCATTATCCAGCCGCTTATCGTAGTGGCGTTTGTGCTTATATAGTCCTCAGGGTATCCAAGTTCCCTGAGCATATCAGATACGGTAAGCTCTCCCGAAGCTTCATAGGTGTTTGGTGCCGTCTGGCATAGAGGGGATATTATTTCGTCGTTTTCATCGTATATTTCGCCGACAAGCTCTTCTATGATGTCTTCCATTGTGACGATACCTTTTGTTCCGCCGTACTGGTCAAGTATTACTGCCATATGTGTTTTTGAGTGCTGCATTTCATGCAGGGCATCGTTTATCAGCTTGAACTCGGATAAGAAAACAGCGTTCTGAATAATGCTTCTGATATCTGTGCGGTTTTCTGATATCATTTTGAAAAAATCCTTCTGGGTGATTATACCGACAATATTATCGAGATTCTTTTCATATATCGGCAGTCTTGAATACATTTCAGTCAGAAATACGGATTTTATTTCTTCAATAGTGGAGTTTATCTCGACTCCGATGACCTTTACACGAGGGGTAAGAATTTCGCTTACCTTGGTTTCATCAAAATCAAGAGCGCTTCTTACAAGATTGCTTTCTGATTCTTCAAGCACACCTTCTTCTTCGATTTCATCGATTATGTATTTTAATTCGTCTTCAGTAACAGAAGGTGTTTTTTCTGAGCTTGAATAAAGCTTTGACAAAAGGTTCTTTAAAGATGAGAAGAACCAGACAAACGGAGTAAAGATAACTATAAGAGCGGACAGAGGGCCTGAGAAGAAAAAGGTAAAGCTCTCGGCGTTTTCCTTTGCAATTGATTTTGGAAGGATCTCTCCGAAGATAAGAACCGTTACAGTCATAACTGCAGTGGCAATTCCTACACCCTTAGCACCGAAAAGCTGTGTAAACAAAACAGTACTTATTGATGTTGATGCAATATTTACTATGTTGTTTCCGATCAGGATAACAGTAAGCGCCTTGTCGTAGGCTTCAGAGATTTTAAGTGCCTTTGCCGCCTTTCTGTTTCCCTGCTGAGCATAGTTTTTAAGACGCATTTTGTTGACAGTTGAAAATGCGGTCTCGCAGCTCGAAAACATAGCGGACAGTATAATAAGAATTACGATCAGAATAATGTTTACCATATTTACCTCATTTACCTCATAAAAAGTATTACAGATTTTTTGTCTGTACAGAACCTGCTTATATGCTTTTGAAATAATAAGCACATATAAATAATATTATCACATCGTTCAAATATGTTCAAGTGTTTTCTAAGAAAATACATATATTTTTTTATAATAATGAAAATCTGTAAATAAAAATAATACACTTGTTAAATATGACAAAAGAGTCGGCGAAATCAATAAAAAATTGCGTTATAAAGCATATTTAAATATTCATGAAATATATTGACTTTTGCGTCTCAATGAAATATAATTAAATTGTGTAGAAAGAACGAGTAAAATTTATCTTTGGTTTAAGTAGCTTTGATTATTATAAACAATTTTAATTATTTTGATTTATAATTATTTACAAAAAGTTGGTGATAGTCTTGACTTTAAACTGAACATAAAATATAATAAATCTATATGAAAATAGAATATTTATGTTATTTGTTTGTGGTATTACGACTTTTTTCAGTGATACATTATATTTGTGGATTGTATTCACAGGTCTTTGAATTATGTTTATGTTTATTGTATGCGAAAGTATGAAGAAGATTTTAATTTTACTTAGGAGGATTTTTATGAAATTCAATAAAATCGCAGCTTGCTTAGTAGCTACAGCATGTTCAGCATCAGTATTCGGCGCAATGACATCGGTTTCAGCAGCAGATACTCTTACAGTTAAGGCTGGTTCTGCAAACGCTAAGGCAGGCGAAACATTTACAATCGATATCGAGCTTGCAGGTGTTCCATCATCAGGTGTTGCAGGTCTTGATTTTGCAATTAAGTATGATTCATCTGTATTTGAAATCACATCTGTAACAGAAGGTGCTATTTCAAAGACATCCGATAAACAGGTTGAAGGTTTCAGTTCAAACCTTGCAACAAATATAACCAAGAGCGAAGTTTCAGTTCTCTGGGCTACAGGTCAGATAAGCACAAACAGCTCATGGATCAAGAGCGATGGTGTTCTTCTTACACTCAACTGTAAGGCAGTTTCGAACGGTACTTCAAAGGTTGAGATTGTTAAGGGTGTAGGTCCTGACGCAACATCTGTAGATGCAGTTGTTGAAGGTCTTAAGATAGTTAATCCTTCTACAGCAGCAGGAACAGTTACAGTAGGTGAAACAAATGTAGAGCCTCAGGGTGTTACAGGTGATATTGACCTTAATGGTGTAGTTGATCTTTCAGACCTTTCTATGCTTGCAGTATCACTTATGGATTCATCACAGGCGCTTACAGGTCAGGGACTTAAGAACGCTGACGTAAATAGTTCAGGTAAGGTTGACCTTTCAGACCTTGCAAGACTCAGACAGTTCCTTTCACACAAGATTGACAAGTTCTGATCTTGATTTGTTCCGGATAACTAATAAGGAATTAGTTTTGGTATGTTAAAAAAATATTACATAAGTAATATGGAATATATATTGAGGGAACTGAAGTTCTTTTGATTATATAAAAATTTAAATGGAGGGAAAAAATGAAGGCTAAAAGATTTGTTTCAGCTGTTAGTGCTTTAGCTATAACAGCATCGGTTATGTCAACATGCGTAAGTGTTTCAGCAGCCGGTGAGAATGTTATACTCAAAGGACAGCAGATTGAAAGTAAAGCAGGTGCAGAATTCTCACTGGATATCAATCTCGCAGAACTCAGCGGTGAAGCGATACAGGGATTTTCGGGCTGTGAATTTGCTATTGAGTATGATCCTGCTAAGATTTCTATTGATAGTATTGTAGAAGGAGCTACACTTAAGACCGGAGCTACTGATGCAGAGCTTGATAAGGCTCCTGGTATCGGTGACGAAGTAACTATGGTGAACAAAGGAAACTATAATTGCTTCGATTACAACATAGTTGAACGTAGTGGTAAGAATGTTATCGCTGTTCTCTGGTGTACAGGTCTTGATTCTTCAAAGTACTGGGCTTCAAAGGAAGGCACAATGCTTACACTTAACGGAACAGTTTATGCTGATGCGAAGGAAGGCGAAGAAATTCCTGTAAACGTTGTTGCTATTGATCGTGACGGTAACAAGGATATTGTTTTCGGTTATGTAGATGGCGGTATAGATAAGGTTTACAGCGCAGCAGTTGCTGAGCAGGGTCTTATCAAGATTGTTAAGGATAGCGTTGACCAGCCTGATCCAGAAAAGGGCTATGACGATTATACACCACTCTGGGGTGATGTAAACGATAATGGTTCAGTTACAGCTTCTGACCTTGTTGCTATGGTTAAGTTTATGATAGACCCTGAGGTTGCAGATCTTACAAACCAGGGTAAGGTAAATGGTAACCTTGATCAGAGTGACAAAAACAAGGATCTGACTTCTGATACAATTCTCGGTGCACGTGATCTTGTATATCTCAAGAAGTATCTCCTTGAAGATATAACAGCTGAAAACTTCCCATATGTTAAATGATAGCTGTGTTACTTAATTTTTGATCTTACAAAAAATGCTTTTCCAAGCACCTGATTAGTCTGGTGCTTGGATTGCATTCTATCAGTATATTAGGACGGAATGATTTATTACTGTCGTACTGGTTGAGAATAATTTAGTTAAAGGTTTAAATTCACTAAAAATAATAGATGGGTGATTAAACAGAAAGGAAAAGAATGATGAAGAGAGGTATTTCATTAGTTACTTCATTAATGATGACTGCTTCTGTAGTCGGCGGAGCTGTTTCTCAGGCTTTTGTTACAAGTCCTGTTACAGTTGTATCTGCAGCTGCAGTACAGCCAACCATTGGTATTGGTAAAACGGATTTTGCAGGAACTACAACTGTTGCTTACGGTGTTAAGAAGGTTTCAGTTCCTGTAATTGTTAATGCTACAGATCTTGCTGCTATGAAGGTTAGAGTTGTAGTTACATCGAACACAGAAGGCGAGGCTGATCCTGTTATCACAGGTATCAGACAGGCTGGCATTCCTGTAATTACTGAAGGTGCTCCTAAGGGCAACGAAAGATTTTTCCTCTGGAATTCAGATATGACAGACGGCGAAACTATTGTTGTTCCTACACTTAACCAGGAAGTAATTGCATATGTAGACATCGAACTTCCATATGACAATGTAACTTCAATTAATTCAACTTACACAGTAGAAATCGATGCTGAAAAGCTTGACGGATCCGATGTTGCTGAGACTGAAGGTTATTCATTTAATATTGCAGAGAGTGATCTCAAGGAAGTAATCGCATTCAACAGTAACATTGATGAATCATATGAGCTTGATTTTTCAAGCAAGGGTGCTGATGATAAGTGGCACATTGTAAATTCAGGCAAACTCGCAGTTAAGCCAGGCGCAGTAGTTCCTGTAGGTCTTGAAATCACATGCCCTGCAGTTGAATTAGGTGCTATGAAGTATACATTTGCAGTAGATAACGGTGCAAAGATAGTAGGCTTCGATACATCTGAAACAGGATTAAATGAATCTTATTTTGATGTAAGTGAAAAGAATCCGATCGTTATCTGGACTGAACAGGAAGACGGTAAGGGTGTTGTAGTTAAGGAACAGACACACTTTATAACAGTAAATGTTCAGATTCCTGAAGATGCATCAGCAGGTGATGTATTCAACCTCAGCCTTATAAATCCTGATACATCAACATCACAGCAGATCGATATCATGCCTGTAGAGACACCGTCAATTGATCTCGTTGTTGAGAGCGAAGTTGAATTCAGAATCGCTTCAAAGACGGTTAAGGCTGGTACAGAAATGGTAGAACTCCCTGTATACATCAAGAACGGTGAAGTTGCAGCAGTTCTCGCAAAGTTTGAAGCAACAAACGGCGCAAAGATCGTTTCTATTACAAAGGGTAAGGATGTTGCTGGTGAAGTAACACCTTCAGAGAAGATTGCTAAGGTAATCTGGAACAATACAATCGGCGATGACTTCAAGGATGAGAAGTTCGGTGCTACAGAGAGCGAAATGTTCGTTCTTACAGTTGAACTTCCTAAGGATTCAGATGCTAAGGAATTTGACATCAAGTTCGCTGAAGGTCTTGATGTTGTTAATGCTGATCAGTTAAACCTCGTTCCTAAGACTAAGGATGGTAAGATCACAATTGCTTCTTATGAAGCTAAAATGACAATCAAGGATACTGATGATGTTAAGCTTGAAAAAGAAACAACAGTTTCAGTTCCTGTTAAGATGACAGCAAGTGCACTTCAGTCTGTTGCTGGTAAGTTCACAGTTACAGTTGAAGGTAACAAGGTTTCTGTTGATTTTGTAGACGGTGATGCTGCTTGTGTATTTGACAAGGAAGCTGTAGAAGCTGCTCTTGAAGTAGCTTTTGATGACGCTACATTCAACGTAATAACTGGTGAAAATGTAACAGGTTTCACAGCAGAAATCGTTGGAATTGAAAACACAGCTGGCGGAGATTCAAAACTTTCTGTTAGCGATAACTGGAATATCGTTTGGTCTGCTACAGAGTCCGGCACAGTATTAGGTGCTGACTTTGATGACGCTGACTTTGCTAATGTTCAGATCAAGCTTGTACCTGAAATGAAGGATATAGTAACAACAGTATCTGAAACAACAGTATCCGAAACAACAGTATCTGAAACAACAGTATCTGAAACAACAGTATCTGAAACAACAGTATCTGAAACAACAGTATCTGAAACAACAGTATCTGAAACAACAGTATCCGAAACAACAGTTTCTGAAACAACAGTTTCCGAAACAACAGTATCTGAAACAACAGTTTCCGAAACAACAATTACAACAAGCGAGCCGGTTGTTACAACAGAGCCAAAAGTAACTCTTCCTGACATCAAAGATCCAATCGTTGTAAAGCCTGCTGATGATGACTGGAATAAGGAAATCATTCCTGAAGATTATGAAGCTGAGTTCTACTACAGCCACGAAGATTCATTCTATAAGCTTAATGATGACTTCTCTGCAACAGTAAAGGTTGAAAAGAAGACACTCAACGAAGATAAGACAGAATATAAAACAGAAACTGTAGATGTTAAGCTCACAAAGGACAACTTTAAGTTCCCAACAGATATATCACCTGAATCAGTTTATACAGGCAAAACATTTATCTACACAGTACCAGTTACTCTCGATGTAACAAATGTTGATGCTGCTGCTGATATCAAGGCTGCTCTTGAAAAGGAAAAGATCACTGTAGATCTTCCTGTATATATCGGACAGCTTGGTGACGTAAATCTTAACCATAAGGTTGAACAGATCGATGGAACATATATCCTCAGAGATATACTTGCACTCGATATGAAGCAGGATTCTGTAATAGAGTCTGTTGTTAAGAAGAACACTGCAGCTGTAGCTGAAGTAAATGACAGAGCATATGAATTTGCAAAATTCCTCGGTGATGTAAACAACAACGGAAGCGTTGCTCAGAATGACGCAACATACATTCTCCGTGCATGCCTTGCAAGAGACATGGGTTCATCAGAAAAGACTGATCGTATTTCAGAAGAAATCTGGAAGAGCTTAGGTCTTCTCAAGTAATTTAAGTTAGTTTTGTTATCTTTTACAGGCTCTATCTTTAAGTAGAGCCTGTATAGATACAGCTATATAACGTGTGACATACGTTGACTTGAAGATGCATATACTCATCAGAAGGTCATGCTTTCATAAGCATAAAATGTCAAAAAGTAAATTTTTAGGAATATATTGAAAGGAATTAAATTATTATGAAGAATGTTTTTAAGAAAACAGTTGCACTTGTTTCTGCTATGTCTTTAATGGCTGCTGGATCAATTCTTAGTGTATCTGCATCAGAAGATCTCATCGAGTTAGAGGTTCAGGTAAAGGGTCTTGAGAATACTACTCCTGATGGAAAAGCAAATACTTATACAGTAAAGCCTGGCGATACAGTTGAGGCTCAGCTCGTATTCAATGATTCTGTAGGTAAGCAGTATGATACAATCTGCCTTAGAAACTCTTTTGAAGGCCTCGAATTTGTTGAGTTCCAGCCAGATGATAAGATCTGCATGGCAGGAGACGGATATGTTCAGTATTTACAGTCATATGCTATGCCACATAAGATAAAGGCTGATGAAGTTATCATCACTTATACACTTACAGTACCAGAAAACGCTAAGAATGGCGCTCAGTATACAATCGGATGGTCAGCAATAGAAGACTATTCTTTCCAGCTTGTTGATACTACAGTTGATGATACAGCAATTATTCCTTACTCAATGATGGATGCTATTCTCGTAGTAGAAGCTGAAGCTGACGTAACAACAGAAGCTACAACAACAACAGAGGTTACAACAACAGAAGCTACAACAACAACAGAAGCTACAACAACAACAGAGGCTACAACAACAGAAGCTACAACAACAGTATCTGACACAACAGTATCAGAGACAACAGTATCTGACACAACAGTAACAACAACAGTTTCAGGTACAACAACTTCTGGTACAACAACTTCTGTTTCTAAGGAAGGTTCATCACCTGCTACAGGAAGCAGCAGTAACGGTGTAGCAGCTCTTGCAGTTACAATGGTAGCAGCAGCTGGTGCAGCAATTGCTCTTAAGAAAAAGAACTAATTTAAATTAATTCTTTTTTAGAAAAGTTAATTTTTGAAAATTAAATCCTCCTAGTGATAGGGGGATTTAATTGTAAATAAAGATAGAAAAGAGGATTTATATGAAAAAAATATTATCAGTGGCAACAACATCAGCTCTGACATTATCACTTATGTCTGCTCCGGTTGCAATAGTTTCAGCAGCAGAAACAGTAACAGATTCATTCAGTATTGTTATGCAGGATCAGAAGATCCTTAAGGGCGTTTCATCAGTAAAGATACCTGTTTCTTTTGATAAGGATGTTTCTTTTACTTCCGCAAAGTTAAAGTTCAGTGCGCGTATACATCCTAACGGAAGCTTCACAGCTAATATTAAGGGCATACAGTCAGCTCTGTCTGCTGATTCAGGAGTTACTGTTACACAGGGTGATAAAAACTCAGGTATTGTAAATCTTCTGAAATCAGACGGAAAGGACTACAAAGCTAAAAAGGGTGAAGTTCTTTTTTATCTGAACGTTGATTTCCAGTTAAACGGACAGCAGGCTACTGCTATTCCGGAAGGAACAGTATTCCGTGTATCACTTGATGATTTTGATGTAGCAGATGAAAACGGCGTTGCATATGAGCTTTCTGATGCAGTAAAGAAAAACACAGCAAGCTATGTTCAGGTTATACCTGAAAAGCTTTCTGAAAATATATCAGTTTCATTTGACAGTGTTACTGCTATAGAAAAAACTGTAAAAGTTCCGATTAAGCTCAAGGGTTCAATGTCATCATTCAGATCCAAGTATTCTGTAGATAACGGCGCTAAGATCACCTCTATAGAGATTGAAGCTGGTAAGGATTTTACTAAGGACATGAGTATCGGAGAAAATGCAAAAGATACACTTACTTATATCAATGGTATGGGCGCCGATTACAAATTCGATGATACAATCGCATACATTAACATCGCTTTACCGGAAAATGCTGTTTCAGGTCAGTCATTTACTCTTTCTGCAAATTACTTTGATCCTGCAAATGAAGCAGATGTTCCTGAATTCCCTTCAAAGAATATATCTTCAGATATAATCTATGTTCTCAAGGGAGATATTGATCTTAACAACGCTCTCAAGCAGGTTGATGCTACACAGGTATTAAAGGAATCTCTTTCAATGGATATGACAAAGAAATCTATTCTTGGAGATATGTATACAAAGAAGGCTGAATCTTCTCCTGAAATAAAGGAGACTATTGAAAAGTTCGGTCTTGACAGACTTGTTGAAGCAGGAAGATTTGCATCAGATATCAATGCAGATGGAAAGGTAAGCGCAGTTGACGCTACCTTCATTCTCAGATACCTCCTTGCAGTTGATATGAACGGTTCTGATTATTCATGGGATGATTTTTTTGCTAAATAAATCTCAGGATAAATAGCTTTAAAACCTAATAAAATATTTTATAAAAACAAGCAGTCGTTACAAAATGCCTGCTTGTTTTTCTTATATTGGATTAAAGGGCAATATTAATAAATTAATTATACTGAAATTCAAATGTATTCTGACGTTCACTATTATTATAGATTTTGAACAAGATTTGAAAAAATAATTGACGTAAAAGATAAAATATGATATTATAAGAAGGTAAAAAACAGATAAAGCTGATATAATTATAGTGAACTTCAAATGTATTTTGAAGTTCACTATAATACATTCACCAATCTGTAATAATGCTCAAGGAGGACATGAATAATGAAACTAATCAAACGTGTTACATCAGCGATAACAGCGCTTATGATGGTAACATCTATGTCATCAATGTCGTTACAAGACATGGATTTAAGTTCGGTTCAGACAACAAGTCTTGTAAGTGCTGCGTCCCAGATCAGTATGAAAATCGGGCTTCAGAAGCTTTCGGCAGATAGCTATGAGGCTTTGAAAACAGTAGCTGATTATACTGAATCCTATACTGACAGCAAACTGAAAGCACATCTTGAAGGAAAAGAAAAATTCAAGGTTGTTGAATTACCGGTAGAAATGACATCAAACTCAGGCTTTGCAGTACTTTCGCTGGACTTTGATGTTCCGGATGAAGTAACGATTATCGGAAGCAAAAAAGAAAACAACAAAATATCTACACTTAAAAATTGCTCCATATCAGAAAACTTTACTGGTGATATCAATAAAATAAACTGCTCTACAAGCGGTGCAGATGATTCAAATGATACCGGGACAATAGTTACATTATTATGTGCTGTACCTGAACAGTTCAGTAAAGGTGCTGTGTATACTATTGGTGTAAGCCAGGCTACAGCTAAAAACGTTGATCTTTTCGGAAGAAGCGTTGAAGTAACTGAAGGTGTTATTGAAAATGAAGGCTGTGATTATTCAGTAGAATTCGAAAAGGCATATTATCCATCTGCTGATGAACTCAGAACACTGGCGGATTATGCTGATAAGTATAAGGCGGATGCTCCGGCAAGAGGACTTTCAGATGAACACCTTGATAATAAAGTAGCAGAGGTTACTCTTAAGCTCGGAACAAACGTAGGCTTCAATTCTTCGCAGATGTTCCTTGACTATGATAAAGAGCTTATGTTTGTAGGCTGCGCTTATAGTGACAACAAGAGCATTTCTCTTATGGACGGAGTTTCTGACTCGCATATAAGAGTAAGTGCAAAATACAATAAAGTAATTGTTTCATATGATTCTTACAAGAATATTTCAGACAGCGGTGATTTTGTAAAGCTTCTGTTTGTGCTTCCGGATGAAATACAGGAAGGTTACAAATATCAAATAGGTCTTAATACAACATCATCAGAGTTTGTTGCGTGGGATCCGGCATCTGGTACTGTAGTAAAATCTCAGGACGGATATATCAAGGTTGCAGGAGAAAATGAAGAGCCTGATGTACCAAATATGCCTGTAACAACTACAACAGAGGTAGTTACGACAGTGCCTGTAACAACCACAACAGAGCTTACAACTACAACAGTACCTGTAACAACCACAACAGAGCTTACAACTACAACAGTACCTGTAACAACCACAACAGAGCTTACAACTACAACAGTACCTGTAACAACCACAACAGAGCTTACAACCACAACAGTACCTGTAACAACCACAACAGAGCTTACAACTACAACAGTACCTGTGACAACCACAACAGAACTTACAACCACAACAGAGCTTACAACTACAACAGTGCCTGTGACAACCACAACAGAGCTTACAACTACAACAGCACCTGTAACAACTACATCACCAAAACCATCTAAGCCACTTATTGATATAGTTCTGGGCGCGGACAACGACAAGCTTAAGTCTGAACAGTTTGACAATGACACAATAAAGCTTGCTGATTCTGCCTCTATAGATATAGTTGTTCCAAAGAAAATGATATTCCAGGGCCAGAAGAAGGCAGAGTATACTGTTAGTCTTAAGGATTTTGATGCAAAGAGCGAGTACTTTGAGTATGCAGGTTTCGGACTTGATCTTCCTGAAGGCTTTACAGTAGATGAGGCTTCACTTAAAACAAAGCTTAATGGTAAGCTTCGTTACATAGCACCTGACAGTCCATATGCAACTGTAATCGGATTGCAGACAGGCTATACTGCAAACGGTGGATATATAATGTTCAGAGGTGTTGACACAAGAACCGCTGCTGAAGATGCAGAGCTCTTTACTGTTGCGCTTAATGTTCCTGATACAGCAAAGGGACATGTATATGAAATCGGTGTATCATCTGTATACGGAAGAATAACAGATAAGACAATCGTTACTGAAGACTCCATTACTCCATACATTGCACTTATCGATAATAATACAGGAGATAAGCAGTATAAGTATAACGATACAAAGCTTCTTATGGGACTCAAGGGTGATGTAAACCTTGATAATAAGGTAAATCAGATTGACGCTACACTTATACTCAAGGAAGTTCTTTCACTTGAGATGAGCGGAAAAACTATTCTTTCAGATACTCTGAGCAAGTCAGATGTTCCTGAAGAGGATGCTCTTGAATTATCTTACTTCCTTGGAAACGTTGATGAATCAAATGATATCAGATTTGCACAGGTTGACTCAACCTACCTTCTCAGAGCTCTTCTGAAGGCTGATATGACACCTGACCGTGTTATCACAGAAGAAATCTGGAAAAGCATAATAAAATATTGATCTTTGATCTTTAAAACAAAAAGCATTGCGTACCTTACCTTTTGTAAGATACGCAATGCTTTTTTATTTTTTTCCCCAGCCATTTATGTCAGCGCGCTGTATAGCGCCGAATATTTTGTCGGAGAAGCCTTTGTATTTAGTACCCTGTTGAGTGATGAACTGTTTCATTGTTTCACGGTTTGTATGTCCGTCAACGGGGCATTTTGATTTGACTACAGGAAAATCAAGTCTTTTTGAGGTGCGTGATATTTCTTTTTCCGGGGCAAACACAAGTGGTCTTATTACGGTAATATCTTTTCGTGACAGATATGAAACGGGAGCGAAGCAATCTATTCTTCCTTCGTTGAAAAGATTCATAAAAAATGTTTCTATGACATCATCATGATTATGTCCTAAGGCAAGCTTGTTGCAGCCGAGCTCCTTTGCTGCATCGTGAAGAGCACCGCGCCTCATGCGGGCACAAAGACTGCATGGATTTGGTTCTTTGCGTATATCAAATACTATTTCGGCAATATGTGTTTTTATTATGGTATAAGGGATATTGTATTCTTCGCAAAGAGAGTTTATTTCGGAAAAATCAGTTTCTTCTCCGCCGAACATCGGGTCCATAGAGAGCGCGTGGATATTGTAATCAATTCCGATAAACCTCTGGAGAAGCTTCAGTCCGACGAGCATTATAAGGCTGTCTTTTCCTCCTGAAACGCCTACTGCTATACTGTCACTGTCCGAAATCATATCGTATTCCTGGATTGCACGTCTCATGTATCCAAGCATTTTTTGCATTTGCATTCCTCCTGGTTATTTTTGTTATATAAAACAGAGAAACTGTTTCACATTTTTAAAGTCTATTAATTAATTATAACGTATATTTGTTCCAATTTCAATTTAATACTTGAAAAAAAATAAAAAAAATAATATACTATAATAATGACAGTTATAAAGCTGACTTTTCCGGTGCTAAAGGAGCCGCAGATTATTATATAGTAAACGACAAATTTATTTTGCTGTTCATAATAATAAGCGGTTTTTATGCAGAACGAAATACTGAAAAAATCCATATTTTCATATTAAATAATCTATTAAATAATTAAATTTTAAAAGTAATTTTCTTGAAGCTGTATTGACATACCGCTGTAAGATGTGCTAAAATAATAACTATAAGCTATATTTATTTAATTAAACTTTAAGCTTAACGGTACAGTCAACTTTAATTCTTCAGAATATTTCTGTCAAATAAATAATTTTGCAGTCATGTGCTATAATCGTCTGATGCAAAAGAAAGAGGAAAGTTTTGAACGAAAAAAAGTTTTTTGGCAAATTAAAATCCCTGTTCGGAAGTGTATCTGTTGAGGAAAAGGTTTCCGGCAAGATGATAGTATTGCTCCTTGTGATACTTTTATCTTTTCTTATGATAGTAATATGCGTTATGAATCTTATCCGGAGCTTTTCGTTAGATAAAACTCAGAAGCAGGAGATTGGAAATGTTACTGAAACAACTGTAACAGAACCCGATGTTACTGTAACAACAGAACCGGTTACAGAGGCCGAAGTAACGACAGTTAGTGAATATGTACTAAACACAACTCTCATAAATCAGTCCGAATACGAGCTGCTTATAGAAGCAGAGGATGCTAAAGGCAGTGAATCACTTGCTGTTTCTGATGCGAGAACCGGTTTTTCAGGCGGAGGATATCTGACAGGCTTTGATGTGCAGTCGGGTAACTCTATGGAGTTTATTTATGATATTCCGGCTGAACAGCATTATGATATTTCGGTATGCTTTGCTTCAGATGCTGTTGTTAAAAACGAGATATGTCTTAACGGCGAACAGTTGTTTGATTTTGAATGTACTGAAGAAACAGTAGGACGTTTTGTTGTAAAAACATACTACGGTGTGTTTCTTGAAAAGGGAAACGCAGTGATAACTGTAAAGGAACTGGACGGAGGCTTTGATCTTGATTATATCAGGATTAAAAACAATCAGTCTATATATTCTTCTCATACTGACATATTGCCTGATCTTATAAATCCATACGCTATAGATGAAGCAAAAGAGCTTATGAAGTATCTTGCGGATAACTATGGGGAAAGAATTATCACAGGACAGTATGTATCAGATGCAAGAGATATCGAAATAAACAAAATATATGAAAACACATCTAACTATCCTGCAATAAGATTCGGAGATATGAGTATGTATTCTATAAACTCAGATGAAAAAATATCTCCTGAGGATGATGAAGTATCGGCTGCAATAAAATGGGCAGAAAAAGGCGGTATAGTAGGTTATATGTGGCACTGGAAAGCGCCTGTATATGAAAACGAGTTTTATACTGAAAAAACGCGTTTTGATCTGTCGCTTGCAGTGACTGATACAGATGTAGCACTTATGACAGCTGATGAAATACAGGCGTTGTATCAGGAAGGTCTGCTAACAGCCGAAACAGTAAATATATTGTATGATATCGATGCAGTATCGGCTCAGCTAAAACGTCTGAGAGATAATAATATCCCGGTTCTGTGGAGACCTCTCCATGAAGCGAGCGGAGACTGGTTCTGGTGGGGAAATGCAGGACCTGAAGCATACAAATGGCTTTGGAACGTACTCTACAGAAGACAGACGGAATATCATAATCTTGATAATCTTATCTGGATATGGAGTGCGCAGGGAAGTGAATATTTTGTAGGAAACTCTATGTTTGACATTGCTGCAGTTGATCTTTACGGTGAAAACACGGACAACGCAAGCTATTATAAGCAATACCAGTGGCTTTATTCTCTTACAGGCGGACAGAAGCTTATAGCTCTCAGTGAATGCGGAATACTTCCTGATATGGAGCTTACGTTCAGAGACCGCGCAGTATGGTCGTTTTTCGGACTTTGGTACGGTGATTATATATTGGATAAAAACGGTGAATTGTCTGAAAAATACAACAGCCGTGAATCTCTTCTGAAGATGTATAATTCAAACAGAACAATTACTCTTGACAAGTACAGAAACAAGTCAGTTCTTTATGAGGAAGCTCCGGTAACAACAGTTGCGGAAAATCAGGCTGAACCGTTAGTGACGGACACAGCACCGCCTGATAATAACGAAGATATATCTGAATAGCATATACCGGAAAATACCTCTCAGGTCTGACAAAAATATTATTTTTATATGAAAGGCGGAGTGGGGAAAGTGAAATATCAGATTTTCGGTGAAAAAGTAGTCGCAAATCTTCCATGGCAGGATAAGCCGTCAGGCTGTCGTGATGTGGTATGGCGTTATGATCAGAATCCTATCATAAACAGGGACATAATTCCTGTTTCAAACAGTGTTTTCAATAGTGCAGCTGTTCCTTTCGGAGACGGATATGCAGGAGTGTTCAGAGTTGATACCAGAGCAAGGGATATGGAGCTCCATGCAGGTTTTTCAAAGGACGGCATACACTGGGAGTTAAACGAAGAACGAATAGTATTTGATACGGATATAGAAGAGATGTCAGAGTTCATATACGGTTATGACCCAAGAGTAGTGTTTATCGGAGACAGATACTATCTTACCTGGTGTAATGCGTATAAAAAATCTCCTACTATAGGTGTGGCATATACATTTGATTTTAAGAAGTTTTATCAGCTGGAAAATGCTTTTTTGCCCTATAACAGAAACGGGGTGCTTTTTCCGAGAAAAATAAACGGAAACTATGCTATGCTTTCCCGTCCGTCCGATTCCGGTCATACTCCGTTCGGCGATATTTACTATAGTGAAAGCCCTGATATGACATTCTGGGGGAAACACAGATATGTTATGGGTCCTTCAAAAAGCTGGGAAAGCACCAAAATCGGAGCAGGACCTGTTCCGATAGAGACGTCAGAGGGATGGCTTCTGTTTTATCATGGAGTACTTACCTCGTGTAACGGGTTTGTATATAGTTTTTCAGCAGCTCTTCTTGACATAGATGAGCCATGGAAGCCCGTAAAACGAGCCAGGGATTATCTGATCAGTCCTCAGCGGCTTTATGAGTGTGCAGGAGATGTGCCGAATGTCACTTTTCCATGTGCAAGCATCGTAGACGCAGCAACAGGTCGTATAGCTATCTATTATGGATGCGCAGATACATGTACAGGATTATGTTTTACAACGGTTGATGATGTAATAGACTATCTTTTTGAAAATTCACAGATATAATCGTATACCGGTCGATATATAGTAAACGACAGATTTATTCTGATGTTCACTATAATAACAAAATCCGCTTCTGAAGCTTTTATCAGAAGCGGATTTTTTCAGACAGTATATCCTTTTTCTCTCAGGCCGTCTATCAGTTCGCCCATTATTTCTGCGTTTGTACTTGAAACAGAGTGAAGAAGATATATAGCTCCTCCATGTGCGCAATTAAGCATGTTTTCAAGTGATTCCTTTGCAGGAGGCTGCATATCGGTCTGCCAGTCCACGTGGGCAAAGCTCCACATAAGAGTTTTGTAGCCTAAGTCTTTTGTGATGTTAAGCGTCTGTTCGGAGTATTCTCCGCAGGGAGGTCTGAGATACTGCATTTCGTAGTTGTATGCCTCAAGAACATAGTTGTGAAGCGACATGATCTCCTCACGAAGCTCGTCCTCAGAAAGTTCAGGAAACTTTGCATGAGTCATACCATGATTTCCGAGAGTATGTCCCTCCGAAATCATACGGTTTACGAGAGCGGTTTCTTTTTTGGCATAATCTCCCGTCAGAAAAAATATCGCCTGTACATCTTTTTCCTTAAGTGTATCGAGTATTTTTTCGGTGTATCCATTTTCGTATCCCTGATCAAAGGTCAGAATAATACGGTTCTTATCGTTTGAAAGAGCACAGCTTTCATACTTTGAATAGGCGTTACTAAAATCTGTCGCACCTATAGGACAGTTATCGTTGCCTCTTTCTTTTCCTTGTCCGTATCCGTGTGATGCAGTGCTCAGAGCTCCGTAGCATACAGATGACTGACATGCCAGAAACAGTCCGAGAGCAGCGCCAAAAAATCTTTTCATATTTTTTTCTCCTTTCAGATAACGTACGATTTTATTATCTGCGGAGAACAGATGATAATACTTTATAAAAAAGAAAAAAACATGGCGTGTTTACCATGTTTTTTAGCTTTCAATGTATGATTTTACAAGAATCTGAAGAAGCTCATCACGATCTATGTGTCTGATGATATTTCTTGCGTTCTGGTATGTTGTTATGTATGTCGGGTCCTCAGAAAGAATATAACCTACTATTTGATTTATTGGATTGTATCCCTTTTCTATAAGTGCATCATGGATAATAGTGAGATTTTGTTTCAGTACTCTTTCCTTGTCCTCGCTTACTGAAAATTTCATAGTTTTATCGGTCATTTTTATCATCTCCTTGTTTATATTATACTCTAAAATCATGTGATTAACAAGTGGGTTACCGGAAATTTTACGTTTTGACGTTTTAAAGTATCGATTTTTGTATGTTTTGTGTATGCTTGTTATAAACATATTTATTATACTGCACTGCACATCAGTAGGCTGCGTCATAAACGCAAAATAAACCTGTAGTTCACTATAATAATATGTACTGGCGTATTCCGGAAAATATTCCTGCGGAATACGCCGTTTTTATCTGTTCTTAACTTCTTTTTACAAAAGAGTTGCAGTCTGTACATTCAGGCATAGTAGGATTTGATTCGTGTGTTCCTACATCGATAGTGTTGAGTGTACAATAGTTTTCACTGCCCATGTTGTGTGCGCATTCTTTTACAGTACATCTGATACTTGAGTTTTTGCTTTTACATTCCATGATCGTAACCTCTTTTTTATGATTTATATCCTCAGTTAAGAGAACAAAAATATTATCTGATAAGTTTTAAAAAAAATACCTTGAAAAAAAGTGAATAAAAATTACCTTAAAATGTAATTGCCAGTATCGTATATCAATAAAAAATCTAATAATGAATAACATATTTATTTGAATTTCACTATAATATATTGCGTCATGAATAATTCAGAATAATGCTTGACAAAAATGAAAAACAATGATATTATATGTGTTATAAAATATTTTTGGCAACAAAAGAAAGAAGGAAAAAAGATGGACAACATGGCACATGGATTAGAAGTAATGGCAAAAGTAGAAAAGCAGAAGAAAAAGACAGGCGTTGTTATAGGAACAGCGGCAGCTCTGCTTGTAGGCGGCGGTGTAACGGCATATGCGGCAGTACCTGCTGTACGCAATACCGTAAATCTTGCGGTTATGAGCCCGGAAAAATATTGTGAATCAGTTTATCGCAATACCGTGGATGAGACTGCTGATATTCTTGGAAATTCTGTTGTTTCCGGAAAAAACGGAGTAAAGCTTTCTGCCAGATTATCGCTTGACGATAATGTATTGGAAAATATGCAGCAGAACATGAATAGTGAGTTTTTCAAGGAGCTCAAGTTTGATGTAGAAGGAAACTATTATGATACATGGACTGAGGCGCTCATATCTGTTACTGCAGATGACAAAAGCGTTATTTCATTAAACGCTTTCAATCATGACAACACAGCATATATACAGATTCCTCAGGCAAGTGAAAAATACATATCATATAATACAGAAGACATAACTGCTCTGAATCAGGACAATAAGACGATTACTCCGGATTTTTATGCAGATATTACAAAAAGATATGGAAATATTATTGCCGATGTGATAGCTGATTCCGAAAATTCCATAGAAAAGAATTCTGAAGGTTCAGTTGATGGAATAGCTTATAAGTACAATAAGATAACCACAAAGATTTCATCAGAAAATGCAAAAACGCTTCTTACAAAAATAGCCGATGAAGCAGAATCAGACGAGAAGCTTAAAAGCTTATACGAAAGCTCATCAAATGCGATTTCTGATTATAGTGATTTTATAAACGATATCCGTGAAAACGTAGACAATATATCGAGTGAAGATAAAGCAGAGCTTGTAACCTATGTGGATATAAACGGCGTTATCAGAGGTTTGGAATTAGCTGCAGACGAAGCTAAGGCAACCTTTATGATGGCTCAAAAAGGAAATGACGTATCAGTAAAGCTTGAGTTCCCTGAAAGTATATCTATGAC
The DNA here is from genome assembly GCA_015066815.1 of Ruminococcus sp. Classification (GTDB taxonomy): domain Bacteria; phylum Bacillota; class Clostridia; order Oscillospirales; family Ruminococcaceae; genus HUN007. The sequence goes on along the minus strand of SVNR01000018.1, from coordinate 19,225 downwards.
TATTACAGCAACAAAGAATAACGACAGTTATACAGGAAGTATCGCTGCGAATGTTGGTGGCGAGGATATAAAGGCTGACTTTGAAAACATATGTTTTGTTGATGACAAGTATATTGTAGGAAATGTTTCAGTAGAAAGCTCCGAAATCACAGGCGGTCAGTCAGATGTTTTAGCTTTTTCGTTTGAAAAAATCGACGATACACAGAGAGTTTCTACATCTGTCGAAGAGATGGGTGATCTGTGCATTGAATGGAAAATGTATGATCCTGAGAAAAAGGAATTTACAGCACCTGAAAATGTAGTTGCCTGGGATGATATGCAATCATATATAGCAGAGGTGGACACAGAAAAACTTCTGAGTGATGTATTTAATGCTCTTGGACTAAACGAAGAGGTACTTGAATCTCTTATGTACGGAAACATGTTTAACAGCATGAATCTTATGGATGATGTTAGGTATACAGGTATCAATGATTTAATGTAAAAACACTCCCGGTAAGAATGTATAAAATATTCTTACCGGGATATTTTGTTGCATATATGCTGTATTGCCCGTAAACAAACTTTTTTAGCATGGCTTTTTATAAAAAATATTGTAAAAAAAAACTGGGTGTGCTATAATTAATAAAAACAAATCCTGAAGGAGGGACTTTTGTGATAAGTAAGGGGTTAAAAAGGGGAATTTCTTTACTGTGTGCCTGCGGAATGACAGCAGGATTTATTGCTCCGATGAAGCCTTGGGCAGTTGATCCTGATACAGAAAAAACCTATGTTTATTATGACAGCACTGTAAACGAAGGCGTGTCAGGAAGTAATGTCGTATGGGCAAGGGAGCCTGAATATACACAGGTGAGCGGTATAACGCCAACGGAAGGTAACGGAAGAGGACCTACTGTGTATATTGATGATATGTATGCACAGCCGGGAGAGGATATTGTTCTGAAAATCAATGTCACAGATAATGATGAGGGATATGACTCTCTTATGGTGTGGCTTGATATAGACACAAGATATTTTGTGTTTGATGAAGAAAACTGGATACCGGGAGATTCAGATGATCCGTATTACGAGGATTCTCTGCAGTTCAATAACACCTCGATTAATCCGGGATATGTCAAACCCGGTACAGAAAATCTTCAGACATTGATTCATCTGTATTTTGATCCGGTACATGAGCATTTGTCAGGAGATTTTGTATACGCAAGTATACCATTAAGGATAAAGGAAGATACCCCTGTGGGAGTATATCCTATGTTTCTTGATTATATCGGTCACCCCGGAAGCACTATGTGCAGTCGTGTTGAATTTGAGAACGGAAGATTTGAGCAAAAAGGATTAAATCCTCTGTATATAAGCGGAAATGTATATATCGGATACGAGCCCGTGCCGCCTGAAACCACAACGGAAACGACAACAACGCCCGAAACCACAACGGAAACGACAACAACGCCTGAAACTACAACGGAAACGACGACAACGCCCGAAACCACAGCGGAAACGACGACAACGCCCGAAACCACAACGGAAACGACGACAACGTCCGAAACCACAGCGATAACGACGACAACGCCTGAAACTACAACGGAAACGACGACAACGCCCGAAACCGCAGCGGAAACGACGACAACGCCCGAAACCACAACGGAAACGACGACAACGCCCGAAACCACAACGGAAACGACGACAACGTCCGAAACCACAACGGAAACGACAACAACGCCCGAAACCACAACGGAAACGACAACAACGTCCGAAACCACAGCGATAACGACGACAACGCCCGAAACCACAGCGGAAACGACGACAACGCCCGAAACCACAGCGGAAACGACGACAACGCCCGAAACCACAGCGGAAACGACGACAACGTCCGAAACCACAACGGAAACGACGACAACGTCCGAAACCACAACGGTAACAACTACTACAGCACAAACAAGTTCTCCGGGGTCATCAGGCAACGTAAACAGACCTCAGGCGTACATAGACTACAGATATACTCCGGAGGTAAAGAATATCACCGAGGATAGTATAAAGCAGATTGTCAGGGTTCCTGTAAAAATATCTACAGTTTCACTGACAGCTATAAACGCAAAGTTTGATATAGTGTCGGCGGACGGAAAAAGAGCCAGGATAATAGGGGCAGAAACGACATCTGCAGGCTGTGTATATTCTTCCGAAAGCTTTTCAGGTCGTGTGATCTGGGAAGCTGTGAACGTGAAAAATGAAAACTACAGATTTGAAAACGAAGTTGTTTTTGAACTTATTGTAGAGCTTCCTGCTGACAGAAAGGCAGGAGATGTATATAATGTCAGAATACTTGATTTTGATTCTGTAAACGCAAACAGAGTTACGGTCATTCCTCTGAGAACTAAATCCGGTACTATAACTCTTGAGTATGTGCCTCATGGAGATGTAAACAATGACGGAGCTGTAACTGCTTCAGATATGGCACTTATGAAAAAGTTTGTCCTAATGCTTGCAGAGCCTGAAAACGAGGAAAGAAAGCTTGCTGATATGAACGCAGACGGAAAAATAAACGTTTTTGATTTTATCAGACTGAAAAGAATGATTATGCAGATATAAAAAATGCCCCGGAGAACATACAGGTTTTCCGGGGCAAAAAGCTGTTATTCGTTTACTATAACATAGTTATCAGCAGCGTTTTCTTTTGTGACATGTTCTGAGATGGCAGTTACTTTTACCTTGAGGGGCTTTTGTCCAAGGCATATAGTAATAATGTCGTTTATTTTAATATCATATGACGCACGGGCAGGTTTGTCGTTTACAAACACCTTGCCCGCATCGCAGGCTTCATTTGCAACAGTACGTCTTTTTATAAGTCGTGTTACTTTGAGATATTTGTCAAGTCGCATATTTTTTCTCCTTTAAAAACGAAAAGCACATGTATCAGAGCTGATCCGATGCGTGTGCTTTTTAAATGCTTTTTTTAGCAAAAAAGATTACTTGTTTACAGCGTCCTTGAGAGCCTTGCCTGCCTTGAATGCTGGAGCCTTCTTAGCTGGGCACTGGATTGTTTCGCCTGTTCTTGGGTTCTTTGATGTCTTTGCAGCTCTTTCACGAACCTCAAAAGTACCGAAACCGATTAACTGAATCTTTTCACCGCTTGCAAGAGCATCTGTGATTGATGAGATTACTGTTGAGAGAGCCTTGTCAGCATCCTTCTTTGTGTACTCGCCCTTTTCAGCGATAGCATTGATTAAATCAGCCTTTGTCATTATTTTTTACCTCCGTTATTTTTACTGTGAGCTTTTGCCTGTTCCCAGTATATATCAAGCTCATCTATGCCAAGGGATGTCATATCTGTCCCTTTAAGCCTTATTAACTCTTCTGTTTTTGAAAAGCGGTCAATAAACTTTTCTGTGGAATCCGTCAGAAGAAGTTCTGCGTCAGCGTCGAGCTTTCTTGCAACGTTTGTGCAGGAGAAAAGTACATCTCCAAGCTCTTCTTTTATGTGTTCTGTGTCGTCTGCATCAACAGCAGCTTCAAGCTCTGAAACTTCGGATTTCAGACGTTCAACAGCGGCTTTTATATTTTCAAAGTCCATACCTGACTTTGAAGCGCGTTTTCCGACCTTCTGAGCTCTCATGAGAGCCGGGAATGTCTTCGGTACGCTTTCAAGCGTATCTGTAAAAGTAGTCTGCCCTTTGGTCTGCTGTTTGATGTGTTCCCAGTTTGTAAGTACTTCATCACAGCTGTTTACTGTAATCTCACCGAAAACATGGGGATGACGTATGATAAGCTTCTGGCAGATATCGTTGCAGATGTCTTCAAAATCAAACGTGTTTTCTTCTGTTTTTATCTGAGAATGGAATACGACCTGAAGCAGTACGTCTCCAAGTTCTTCACGGAGCATTTCGGGGCTTTCAAGATCAATAGCCTCAATAACCTCATATACTTCTTCGATAAAATCACGTTTTATTGATTTGTGTGTCTGAACTCTGTCCCATGGACAGCCGTTCTCGCTTCTAAGAATTCTGACGATCCTGATAAGATCATCTATGTTGTAGCGTTCTTTAAATTCAAACATAATAACCTCAGATATCAAGTAGAATACAGTCTTTAATTATAGTACAGCAAACTACAGCAAAATGCAAGCTTTTTAAGCATTTTTGTGATATATATATAATATTTTATTGATGAATCATCAATAATAGTTGAAAAACACATGTAATTATGGGCTTTAGCGTTATCTGATGTCTACAAAACCTATCTTTCTGTATACTTTTGAGAGGGTTTTGCGGGTTATCTTTGATGCAGCTTCAGCTCCTGCTGTGTAGCATTCTTTAAGGTATGCCTTGTCTGCGATAAGCTTTTCGTATTTGCTGCGTACAGGCTCGAGGTGGTCAGCGACAGCTTCACCGACTGCAAGCTTAAAATCACCATAGCCTTTTCCGGAAAACTCAGATGTTATTTCTTCAAGACTTTTGCCTGTTACTGCTGAGTATATAGTCATAAGATTGTTTATGCCGTCTTTTCCTTCTCTGTAGCAGACTTCTGCCTCTGAATCAGTCACTGCGCGTTTGAACTTTCTTATTATTGTGTCCTTGTCGTCAAGTATAAGAACACATGCGTTCGGATTTTCGTCGGATTTGGACATTTTTTTGGAAGGATCCTGAAGAGACATTACTCTTGCGCCTGTTTTTGGAATAAAAGGCTCAGGCATTGTAAAAAATTCACCGTATTTCTGGTTGAAACGTCCTGCTATATTTCTTGCAAGCTCGAGATGCTGCTTCTGATCTGCTCCGATAGGAACAAGATCTGCGTTATAAGCAAGAATATCAGCAGCCATAAGTACAGGATATGTGAAAAGTCCTGCGTTTATATCATCTGCGTGTTTTGCACTTTTATCCTTGAACTGTGTCATTCTCGAAAGCTCTCCGAACTGTGTGGAGCATGATAATATCCAGCTGAGCTCTGCGTGATTGTGGTTATGGCTCTGTATAAAAGCTGTTGATTTTTCAGGGTCTATTCCACAGGCAAGAATAAGAGCGTATGCCTGAAGAGTGTTCTGTCTGAGCTTAGCAGGCTCCTGACGAACAGTAATAGCGTGAAGATCAACTATAGAATATATACAGTTATACTCATCCTGAAGAGGTCCCCAGTTTCTGATAGCGCCTATGTAGTTGCCAAGAGTAAACGTTCCTGTAGGCTGTATACCACTGAATATAAGCTTTTTTTCGTTTGTATCTGACATTTTTTTGTGTCTGTCCTTTCAGATTTACTTGGAATTTTCAGCGTTTGCACGGTCTCTTGCCTGTGCGTTCTTTACCTCATTCATAACCTTCTGATACAGATGAAGGAGAAAAGCTCTCATCTTGTCGGCCTCAGCAGCAGCTGTAAGCGGGTTTATAACTGTTTTGTATACGCCCTTTCTTGTCATCAGGTGTACATAGTGACTTGATGAATTTACAGGAAGGTCGAAGACAGATGTTCTTTCACATACAGGAAGCGACTGGTTTGCACTTGCAAGGAAAGAACGGCATGACTGAGCAAGAGCAGGATGTCTTGATGAGAGTCCTGTTATTGTAGCACCGTTGTTGAAGTAGATGTTAACTGCGCCGTTTGCGAGACATACGAGAGTTCCGAGAAGATCAGGACCCATCGGAATGTCTACAACTGCACTGTACACCTGCTTATCGTCTGTGAGCTTTATGCCTATTACAGCAGGAGGCATTCTGAGTGATTTTATTCTTGTGAGAAGGTAGGGTTCGCAAACACTGTAACGTGAAAAAGGTTTATTAGCCATGATATTTTTCTCCATTTCTCCGCCAAAAAAAATTTTATCCCCGGCGGTAGGGTAATGTTTTTTAAAGTTCTTTTGTAAGCTGTCCGAGAATTCTGCAGCCTTCTGTGATCTGAAGATCCGTAGGTGTTGAAAAATTCATACGGAAAGAGTTTGTTTTGTCGTTTTCAGAAATCATGAATGCTGTTCCCGGAACGACTGCTATTTTGTATTTTTCTACTGCTTTTTGGCAGAATGTCATCATATCAGCTCCTTCGGGAAGATCAGCCCATATGAAGAGACCGCCTTCGGGCTCTGTAACTCTGACCTTGTCGGAGAAGTGTTCTTTTATTCCGTTTGCCATAAGCTCGTACTTTGCTTTGTAAAGCTTTCTTAAGGAAGCCAGATGCTCGTTCATATCCGCTGTCTCCATAAATCTGTCACAGATCTGCTGTGCCCAGATGTTTGAGTGTACGTCAGAGACCTGTTTGCATACGATCATTTTTGAAATGATCTCTGCCGGTGCGCTTACGTATCCCACACGGAGTCCCGGAGCGAGTATTTTTGAGAAGGTTCTGCTGTATATTACTCTGCCGGCAGTATCTAAGGATTTTATTGAAGGGATGTCCTTGCCGCTGAAACGCAGATCGCCGTAAGGATCGTCTTCAAGAATGATAAAATCATACTTTTCAGCAAGAGCTAAAACAGCCTTGCGTTTTTCAAGTGACATTGTCTTTCCTGTAGGATTCTGAAAATTTGGTATGAGATAAAGAAGCTTTACTGAGTTGTTGGTTTTCAATGCTGCTTCGAGTTTTTCAATGTTTATGCCATCGTCTTCAAGCTCTACACCGACAAGGTTTACGTTGTATGACTTGAAAGCGTTGAGAGAGCCGACAAAGCTTGGAGCTTCACATATAAGAGTATCTCCGTCGCTGCACAGTACCTTGCATGCAAGTTCGTTAGCCTGCTGTGCGCCGGATGTGATAATAAGGTCATCACGCTCATAAACAAAGCAGTTTTTTTCTGACATTTCTTTTTTGAGTCTGTTTCTGAGCGGAGTATATCCTTCAGTAACGCTGTACTGCAAAGCGCCTATAGGATCTGACTCTAAAATATCTGCGGATATTTTTTCAATAATCTCTTTTGGAAATGCATCTGCTGCCGGATTTCCTGCTGCAAACGGTATAACTTCCGGATTTGCGGTGTGTTTGAGGATTTCTCTTATTGCTGATGGTTTCAGAGATGAAACTCTGTTCGAAAAAATATAGTTCATATTATACGCCTCTCTGATATAAAGTTAAATATTTTTCTTAAAAAAACACCTGATAGAACCACATTATTTCTTTATTATATCACATATATGACAGAACATCAATATTATTTTTTAATTTCTCTGTTCATTATAGTTATAATTTTTTCGTTTACTATGATGATAATGGTATACCAATATCAATTGAAATGTTTACGTGAAGAACACTTGAAAGCTATTTAAAAAATCTTCTGAATATATACATACAAAAAATTATAGCCGTCAAATTCGGGTTATATCGTAATTTTTATGTGTTGTCAATAGCGTTTTTTAAACAAAAAATATTTACATACATCCGTAAGTTTTATTGCTATTTTTAGCAACGTGTGTTAGAATATTTGATATAGATTTTGTCAAAAAAAAGTTTATTAAAGGAGAGTACAAAATATGTTTGAACAGGATTATATAATGAGACAGATTAAAGAATGTGTTGCTGTGGCAATGAAACTATTATTTGGACTGGAAGCTGAAACACCTGCTTCTATGGAATTTCAGAACAAGGAAAAACGAGATTTGTCTGATAGACTTATCAGAGAAATAGACGACGGCAATATAAAAAATGCAATTTCAGATATGTACTTGAACACACTTGATAAAACTAAAGATGATCTTATTTTAGGTTTGATGGTATATACACATCTTTGTGAAAAAGACGATGACTTTCTGGATTTAAATTCTACCAGTATATCAGAAATAAAAGAAAGTGCAAAGGAATTTTTTTCTCAGTTTGGTTTATCGTCGGTTTCTGATCTGATACTTTTTGACTAATTTAAACATAAAGCTGCAGATGCGGATATACATTAAATGAAAATGATATAACAGAGGAGGCTGTATCAATGAGCGGAGAAATTGAAAAAACGAAAATGCACCCAAGCAATACTATGTTTGCAGGTTGGTCACCGGCATTGCAGATGTATGTAATGAATAAAAGGGAAAATTATAGTTTTTGTGATTACAGCGATTATTATGAAATTTCGGAGGATACTTATAATCATTTCTGCGATGAAGGTTTTGAGCCTGAACCTGTCAGATTACTTTTTTCGGGAAACCCTCTTTGTGCGCTTGAAGGAGTACAAAAAGAATTTCACGATGTATTTTATGCTATAAAAAAATAAAGTATTGATATGATGGCGTATGATATTTTATACGCTAATCTTATCGAAAGAAGAAAAAATGAACGAAGTCTGATGGCGTGATGCTGTCAGACTTCGTTGTTTGTATTATTTTTTAATTTCTCTGTTCATTATAGTTATAATTTTTTCGTTTACTATGATGATATGCGGAATGAATGAGGAACAGCGTGAATATATTTTTTAAGAGAAAAGTGTAAGAAAAAAATTTTGGAGAGATATATCAAGATATGAAAAAACAAAGCTTTATAAGTTCATCGTTCATACTTATAGTTTCAGTAATACTTTCAAAGATCACAGGCGCTCTGTTCAGGATACCGCTTGCAAACATGCTCGGAGGAACAGGAATGGCATACTTCGGCGGTGCTTACGGGCTTTTCCTGCCTGTATATGCGGTGTTTGTAACAGGGCTTTCGGCAGCATCGGCAAAGCTTACGGCAGAAAGTGCCGTTTTATATGGTGAAGATGGTGTAAGACAGGTAAAAAAATATTCTCTTCTGCTGTTTACCGGTGCCGGAGTGGCAGGAACTATTATCATGCTTCTGCTTGCACGTCCGTTTTCTGTTTATGTTGCCGGAAGCGAACAGATATATCTGTCAGTACTTATAATAGCTCCATCGGTTTTCTTCGGATGTATTACGGCGGCATACAGAGGATGTGCAGAGGGAAGACAGAATATGTATCCTACTGCGGTATCCCAGATTATTGAAAGTGTAGTAAAGCTTGTGTTCGGTCTTGCTATATGCATGATCATAATAAAAAATGAAAAATATTTTTCGGGGCTTTTCGGTGAGATCTGTGATGACGCATCTGCAGTTGCGGCTGCCGGAGCGGTTGCGGGTGTAACTCTGTCATCGTTTTTCGGCATGCTCTATATGATATTTTCACAGAATTTTTCAGATAGAAAACACAAAGAAAACGGATTTATCCCATGCAGCCGAAGCGGAAAAGAGGTTATGAAAAATCTTGTGGTAACAGTTGTACCTGTTGCCGTAAGCGCACTGCTGACAAATCTTACTTCACTTGTGGATCTGTGTACTATAATGAGATACATAGATGATTCTGTAAAATCAGCTCCGGAGTATTTTGAGACAAGGTATAGTTTTATAAACGAAATAGGAACAGAAAAGTTTTCGTCGTTTGCATATGGTGCCTTCAGTGGAATGGCAGTGACTATATTTAATCTGGTACCGTCTCTGACCAATATGTTCGGAAGAGGTATTTTTCCGGCAGCAGCTGCGGCATGGGCGGTAAAGGATACCAGAGCTCTTACTCAGAATGCCGCTGATGTGCTTAAAATAACTTCACTTGTATCTGTCCCGGCAGGTCTTGGAATATGCGTTATGTCCCGGCAGATCCTTTGCACGCTGTTTCCGTCATCAGCAAATGAAGCTGTTTTTTGTGTGGATTCGTTACGGTATCTTGGGATAGCGGTTATTTTTCTGTGCATATCTTTTCCTGTGTTCAGTATGCTTCAGGCTGTCGGCAGAGCAGATATTCCTGCTAAGATAATGCTTGCAGGTGTTACTGTAAAGCTCGCCGGAAATATGGTACTGGTGCGTATTCCTGCACTCAACGCCTCAGGAGCAGCTGTTTCGACCGGGATATGTTATGCAATGATGCTTGTGATGTCTCTTTTCTTTTTTATTAAACATACAAAAATCCGGCTTAATCTGTTTAAGTTGTTTTATGGACCGGTATATTCCGGACTTATGTGTATGGCTGCGGCATGGCTCATACGTAATGTTGCCGGCAGGTATGCGGATGACGCTGTTACGCTGGTTGCATCTGTTTTAGGCGGAGGAGCTGTATATCTGGTGTTTCTTTTCTTACTCGGAGAGTACAAATTTTTATCAGATATGACAAAGCATAAATAAAAGCAGGTATAACGTACAAACAATTATATAATAATGGGTAAAATCTATAAAAAAACTTTGAAAATTTGTATCATGAAGTTCTTGAAAACGATTAACTAAAATGATATAATTAAAGAAACTTAAATAATGAGAAGCAGATATGGCCTTAAGAGACTTGTTTTTTCAGAACAAAAAAGAGAATATCTGCTTCATACAGTAAAAACTTTTTAGTAAACATCCGAAGTGTTAAAAATTCAGGAGGAGTTTGTGTAAATGAACAGAAAATTTATATCAGTTATATCAGGTGTGGCTGCACTTGTTATGGGTGTGACAGGAATCAGTCCTGTAAGTTTTGTAAACGATAACAATTCCGCAGTAATATCCACAGTAAGTGCGGCTCAGACAATGAGAGACATATCATCAGCAGAGCTTGTAAAGGATATGGGACTTGGCTGGAACCTTGGAAATACTCTTGACAGTATATGTCCATGGATCACAGGCGGTACTGTTGAACAGTATGAGACAGGCTGGGGAAATCCTGTTATAACTAAGGACATCATAAAAAAAGTAAAAGCTTCAGGTTTTAAAACAGTCAGAATCCCGATAACATGGATAAACTGCATGGATACCAGTACAAACACAGTAAGAGCAGACTTTATGGCAAGAGTAAAGGAAGTTGTTGACTGGTGTATTGAAGAGGATCTTTACGTTATAATCAACGTTCATCACGACGGTGGTTCTGCTGATACAGCATGGATAAGAAATGCTGCAAAGGATTTTACAGGTGTAGAGAAGAGATTTGCGTCACTCTGGACTCAGATTTCTCAAACGTTCAAGGATTATTCTGACTATCTTGTTTTCGAGGGTATGAATGAAATTGACTTTGGTTCTGTTTCAAAGAATGAAGCATATGACACAATGAACAAGCTCAATCAGACCTTTGTTGATACTGTACGCAGCACAGGCGGAAACAATGCGCAGAGACATCTTCTTGTTTCAGGCTACAATACAGATATTGCTCTTACAAGTGACTCAAGATTTGTTATGCCTCAGGATAAGGCTGGCAGACTCATGCTTTCGCTTCACTATTATTCACCACCGCAGTTCTGTGTTGCAGAATCAAACTGTTCGTGGTGTACTCCTCAGACAGTATGGGGCTCTGCCGATGACTACGCAGCCCTTGATGCTGCTATGCTCAAGATATATACAAACTTCATAAGCAAGGGAATCCCTGTTATTATAGGTGAGTACGGAGTTCTTACAGAAGCAGAAAACAACAAGGACAAGGAATCCATAAGAAAATATCTTGCGGCGGTTTCAGAAAAAGCTGTTTCGTACGGTATGTGTCCTATTCTGTGGGATGCAGGAAGCAGCGGCGATATGAAGTTCATCGACAGAAAGACATGTGCTTTCAACGACAGTGAGATAGAGAAAAACTACAAAGCTCTTGCAGAAAAGATATCAAGCGGTCAGTTAAAGGAAGAAAAGCCTGAGCTTGCTGTGTATGATGAAAAAACAGTAAGCATAGGTTCTGATGGCTGGGTAAATATCGGTGCTGACAAGTCAAAGCTCTGCGGAATCAGATTTAACATAAGCTGCTCTACTTCGTGGGACAGCCAGGGCGGCGGCGGAATAAATTTTGCTGATGACTGGGATAACTGTACAGAATTCGGCTTCAACAGTGTCTATGATACAGTAGAGGTTATCTTTACGAAGGCACAGAGAGAAAAGCTGGCTGATAAGATAGGTGTATTTTTCTGGTGGACTCTTCTTGATGATCCGAACAACGATGCTTCAGGACATACAAGCGAGCTTTCCTTCAAAAACGGTCAGATAACACTTCTTTTTGAGGGCTCGGGACAGCCGGCAGTAACAACACCGGAAACTACAGTAACTACACCAAAGCCTGAGGTTACAACACCTAAAGCACCTGAAACCACACCGGCACCTGCGACAACACCTGCTCCTTCAGCAGTCAGGGGCGATGTTGACTGTAACGGTTCGGTTACCGCTGTGGATATGGTGAAGCTTATGCAGGCACTTGTAGGCTCTATTACTCTTGATGATGCTCAGAAAAATAATTCCGATATGGACGGCGACAACAGAATTTCTATTGTTGACCTTATCAAGCTTAAAAATATGCTTGTTCAGTAATATAAACAAGAAACCGAAGCTACTCCTTGTGAGAAAGCTTCGGTTTTTTGTTTATACGTTAAATCTGAACAATACGATATCTCCGTCGTTCATTATATATTCCTTGCCTTCGAGTCTTACAAGACCCTTTTCTTTTGCGGCAGCCATTGTCTGGCATGCTACGAGATCGTCAAAAGATATAACTTCGGCACGGATAAAGCCCTTTTCAAAATCAGTATGGATCTTTCCGGCTGCCTGAGGTGCTTTTGTTCCCTTTGTAATAGTCCATGCACGAACCTCCTGAGGGCCTGCAGTGAGATAGGAAATAAGTCCGAGAAGTGAATAGCCTGCCTTGATGATTCTGTTGAGTCCGGATATTTCGAGGCCTAAGTCACTTAAGAACATAGCCTTGTCTTCTTCATCCATGTCGGATATTTCGGCTTCTATCTGTGCGCAGATAGGGAAGATCGCAGCGTTTTCGTCCTCGGCTATTCTGCAGACTGTTTTGTAGTGTTCGTTTGTGTCTATGTTGTTTCTGAAATCATCTTCGCTGAGATTTGCAGCATATATAACAGGTTTTAATGAAAGAAGAGCACATGTTCTGAGCATTTCGGCCTCGTCCTCAGTTGTTTCATATGAACGGGCAGGCTTTCCTGCTTCAAGATGTTCCTTAAGAGATGAGAAGAAGTCTACCTCTGCCTGATATTTTTTGTCGGCTTTTACCATCTTCTTTGCCTTGTCTATTCTTCTGTCTACCATTTCGATGTCGGAGAAAATAAGCTCAAGGCTGATTGTTTCAATGTCACGGGCAGGGTTTATTTCGCCGTCAACATGTATGATATCCATGCTTTCGAAGCATCTTACAACGTGAACTATAGCGTCAACCTCGCGGATATCAGCGAGGAACTTGTTTCCGAGACCTTCACCCTTTGAAGCGCCCTTTACCAGGCCTGCGATATCAACAAACTCGAGAGTTGCCGGTGTGAATTTGTCAGGGTTGTACATTTTTGCAAGTACATCGAGTCTTTCGTCGGGAACGGAAACGATACCTACGTTTTTATCAATAGTACAGAACGGATAGTTTGCCGATTCTGCGCCTGCGTTTGTGAGAGCGTTGAACAGTGTGCTTTTTCCTACGTTAGGAAGTCCAACCATACCTAATTTCATATTGTATAAGTTCCTTTCAATAAATAATCAGGTCCGGAGATGTTCCGGACGATATTTTATTTTATTGCCTTGCATATTTGCTGACTACGTTAGCTTCATGCATATCGGCTGATAGCAAACGATAAATAAATTTGTCGTTTACTATAATCATAGCATAAAATCATTTTATTTACAAGATAAACCGTAAAAGTTTCTTGACAATAATATGGCGTGATGTTACAATAATAGTGTATCGGGGAAGACACCCATAACAAAAAACGCAGAATACAAAAAATATATATAAAAGTTGCAAGGGGGATGAAACCCATGGAAAAAAACATTATTGTGACAGACAGCTCCGGAAGAAGGATAGGACTTACCTATCCGAAAAGAGCACATGGAATGGTGAAGAACAACAGGGCGGAGTTTATATCAGAAAATGAGATAAGGCTTCTGGCAGCTCCTATGACAGAGGCTTCGTCCGTAAAATCAACCAGGGAGGAAACAAAAATGAGTGATCAGGAAAAAAATACAACAGCCTCTGCAGAGGACAGGCATAAATTATTCTTTAACGCAAGAGAGTGGTCGATATGTTCAGATGTATCGTCTTCAAAAGCAGAGAGGACTTTTGTAACGGATTTTGAAGGAAATCTGTCAGAGGCGTACTGCATAGGTGACAAGACCCAGACTGTTACCGAAATAGCTACTAAGCAGCTTATTCTTGAAAAAAACACACGATATACTTTATACTTCTGGACCAAGATAGACAAGAGCATAAAAAACGAAGCTGTTTGTCAGCTGCAGATAGTATATAACGGGGATTTTGAAAACAAAAGAGTCTATGTTCTCAGCAATAACAACATCAGACCTGCAAAAATCATCGACGGCTGGCAGCTTTATGAGATACCTTTTGTTACAGAAGATAACGAATACACACAGCTGAGGTTTTCAGTTAAGTCAGCTGTATGCAGTGTTATTCCGGGAAAGGAAGCGGCATGCTATGCGTCTCTTCCGGATGATGACTGTGGCTATAATGACGGAGCAGCTGACAGCAGTGAGGATTTTGATGAGTGCTTCGCAGACGATCAGGCAAATCCCTTCAAAAACATATCTGACTCCTTCAAGGAGTTTTTCGGACAGTTTGATCCGCAGAAGCGCACTAATGACGAACAAGGAAAAACAGCTTATTCGGAAAACAAGGACAACAGAACAAACGATCCATTTGCGTCATTAAACGAATTTGCAAGACAAATAAAGCGTGACGTACAGAGAGAAGTAAACAGAAATATCCGTAATGATGTGTATTCGGATATCAGAGCAATGAAAGACGAGATAGTCAACGAGTTAAAAAATACGTTCGGAAACAATAACAAATAAACCATAAAAAACCGGTCATGAAAAATGGCCGGTTTTTTTAAAAAAATATTGAAATAATTCGGAAAATATGATATTATAGAATATTATATTGGTTAGGAAAAGCATTGTTTCACGGACTGATATTCAAATATGAAAACGGAGGGATTTTTTTATGACAGAGATTATTGAAGCACTTAAAAACACTGATAAACCGAAAAAACGCTTTTTAAGTATGTTTATTGCTGTTTTTATGGTGTTTACCTGTCTTGGAGACTCGATGAGCGTTCTGGCAGGTGTTGCAAGAGAAAGGGACGGAATAGAAGACGTAACAGGAAATGCACAGAAAAATGCAGAGCTTCTTGATGTTCCGGATGCTGATGAAAAGTATCTTGGAATGGCAGGAGACTTTACTATTTTTGTAAAGGAAAAGTTTTCTATACCTGAGCAGGCAGCCGATATAGAAGGAAGGCTTGCTGCAGGCGGCGGAGTTGAGAACAACAAACCGGTTCCTGAAACCTACACAATAGGTAACAAATATACAGGAACAGGTGCTACGGTTATTGTCGGTGCCGGAACTATAGACCGACTTGACGTAAGCAGCTCAGAAGGTGCAGAGAGACGAATTTTTGTAGTTTCTTCTGATACTGATATTACCGAAGAAACTATGCTTGATCCGGCAAATGTATATATATCAGATGATATAATTGACTATGACGCCGAGTTTTCAAAGCTTTCGGCACTCAGTAACGAAATATCAGAGTACGAAGCAACAGGAGCTCTTGAAGTAAACGATTATATGGCAAAATTCACCGGAGAAGCTGAGGATATAAATATTTTTCACATAACACAGGAAGAATGGGAAAAGCTTACGGCTCTCAACTATATAGAGATCCATATTCCGGGCGACGTTTTTGAATCGTATGTTATCTTCAACGTAGAAGGAAAAGAGGTCATGATGCCTCACTACAGCGTGGCGTTTTTTGATGACGTACATGATGAGCCGGTGCTTGTTGAGCAGGATACAAACGATACACCGAACGCACAGTTATGCGGACATATCCTTTACAATGCGTATGAAGCAGAGGACGTTAAGTACACAGGCTCTGTACAGGGAAGTCTTCTTGCTGTAAACGCAAATGTTTCGGGTGAAAACAACGGACACGTTTCAGGTTCGACTATTGCCAGATCAGCTGAAGGATTTGGTATACAGGCAGGCAGCATAACATTCAATCCTCCCAGAAAGCTTATAGAAAAGCCGGGTTCCGAAATATTTATCGGAAAAACAGAAAGCAAGGCTGACACATATCTTGCAGGAGCGGTTCTCGAAATAACAGAAGCAACAGGAGAGCTTGATCTTTCAGTTGCTGTTTCTGATGCAGAGGACTTCAAGGCAGAAAAAACAAAGATTTCTTTTGTATCGGACGGAAAGCCGATAAACATAAAGGGACTTCCTGATGGTGAGTATGAGCTCAGAGAGGTATCATCTCCGGACGGATACACAGTAAACAAAGAAACCGTAAGCTTTAAGATAGAGAACGGTAAAACATCTGAAAATATAATAGTGATAACAGATACTGTCTCAGTTGTTTCTGTGAGTAAAAAAGCAGTTACCGGAGATGATGAGGTTCCGGGTGCGACACTTATTCTTACTCTTAAAAAATCATACAAGTCTTCAGACGCTGATCTTTCAGAGTTTGCAGCAGGAGCAGTTTCAGCCGGAAAGGATAAGAACCAGATAACATGGGTTTCATCAGATAAGCCGACAGAATTTTCAGGACTTCCTGACGGACTTTATCTTCTTGAAGAAAGCGTGGCTCCTGATGGCTATACAATAACAGACAGCTTTGAGTTTGAGATAAAGGACGGTATCGTAAGCCGTACGGATCTTTCTGTTCCGGGTATAACTGATCCGGATATAAACTCTGCTGACAATACTATTACAGTAAAAGACGCACTTTCAAAGGTAACTATAAGCAAGCAGGAGGTTTCCGGCGCTGAACTTCCGGGTGCCGAGCTTACACTTACAATTACAGAAAACAAGAGTCTTCTTGGTGTAAAATCAGCTTCGGATATAACTGTAAAAGCAGGCAGCATAACATGGATATCCGGAAAAACCCCGACAGTTCTTGAGGGTATTCCTGACGGAACATATACTCTCACAGAAAACAGGGCACCGCTTGGCTTTGAGGTTGCTGAGTCAATTACCTTTACAGTTGAAAACGGAGAGGTAACAGGCTTTGCTGACGGAACAGTAGTTATGGTTGACTATGAAAAGCCGGAGCCAAGCAAAATCATAATAAGCAAGCAGGATATTTCCGGAGTTACAGAGGTTCCGGGGGCACGTCTTACAATTACAGCTGAGGACAAGGATGCAGATCTTTCAGTTGCTGTATCCGAAGCAGAAATAAAATCAGAAAAAAATAAGGTTTCATGGATATCAGGAGAGACTCCGGTCATCATCACAAATCTTCCTGACGGAAAATATCTTCTTGAAGAAAGCATAGCTCCTGATGGCTATACAGTAACAGACAGCATAGAGTTTATTATAAGCGACGGTATGATATCCGGAACTGAAAATAACCTTGTTGTTATGAAGGATGCTCCTTCAGAGATATCAATAAGCAAGTCAGAAATAAACAAGTCCGGTGAGATCCCCGGTGCACATCTTACGGTACAGCTTAAGGAAGCAACCAAAAACAAGGATGCAGATCTCCTGAAAGTTGTCGTTTCCGGCGGTGCTTCAGATGTTCGTCCCGGTAAAACTGCAATAAGCTTTGTATCAGGCACAGAGCTTGCAGTTATCACACAGCTTCCTGACGGTGTTTATGAACTCAAGGAAACAATATCACCTGACGGATATACTGTAAGTGAAGAGACAATAAGCTTTGAGATAAGAGAAGGTGTGCTTGTTTCCGACAACGGTTCTGACAGAGTTGTTATGGAAGATGCTCCTTCAGAAATAACAATAAGCAAGACTGATATTGCTATGAAAGAGGAGATTCCGGGAGCAAAGCTTATCCTCACACTTATGAAGGCAAATAAAACACAGGGTGCAGATCTTAAAGCGATGGCATCGGATAAGATAAGCTTAGCTGATGAGTCCGGCAAAAAAATAACATGGACATCCGGTACAGAGCCTATGGTTCTCAAGGGACTCCCGGATGGTGACTATGTTCTTGAAGAAAGCGTAGCTCCTGATGGATACACCATTACAGGAAAAATGAAGTTTACTATTATTGACGGAGAGATCATGGGTGCAGCTTCAGTTGCTCCACGTCCGGAGGACGGACGCATAGATTCCGAAAACAACAGGGTAATAATGATAGACAAGCTTTCGGAAGTGCCGATAAGCAAAGTGAATGTTGCCGGAAAAGAAATCCCGGGAGCAAAGCTTACACTTACTATAGCAGAATCAAAGGATCTTTCAAGGATTAAGTCGGATACAAATCTTACCATAGATAAAAACAGTGTTTCCTGGATATCAGAAGAAAAGCCGACAATAATAAAAGGTCTTCCTGATGGAACTTATACTCTTGAAGAGACACAGGCTCCTGACGGCTATGAAGTAACAGAGTCGGTAACCTTTACAATAGAAAACGGCGTACCGTCACCTGAAAAGATCGTGATGGTTGATGAGTATACAAAAGTGACTGTAAGCAAAACTGATGTTGCAGGCAGAGAGGTCCCGGGTGCACATATTACGCTTACTGAAACCTCAGGCAAAAAGGACCTTTCAAAGGTTCAGTCAGCTTCTGATATTGTGATAGATGATAATAAAATATCATGGGTATCAGGAAAAGCACCGGTTGTTCTTGAAGGTCTTCCTGACGGAGAATATACTCTTGAAGAAACAGTAGCTCCTGACAGATACACAGTAACTGACAGTGTAAGCTTCAGAATCGTAAACGGAGAGGTTCAGTCAGTCGAGTCTACAGTTCCCGGACTGAATGACAGCAAAGTAGACAGTGCTTCAAATACTGTTATAATGGTTGATGAGCTTTCCAAGGTAAATATCCGTAAAACAAACGTAGCCGGAAAGGAAATAGACGGTGCGCATCTCACACTTACACTTGTAAGTGCTGATGAAAAAGACGCAACTCTTCTTAAGGCTTCTGTAAGCGGTGGCGGAACAAACTTTATTCAGAAAAGCAACAGTATAGAGTTTGTATCAGGAATCACAGAAACAGTTATTGAGGGAATACCTGATGGTAAGTATATCCTTACTGAGACACAGGCACCTGAAGGTTATGAGATCGCAGAGTCAATTTCATTTACTGTTGAAAACGGAAAAGTGAAAGAAAGCGATGATGATACTCTGACAATGGTTGATGAGATAATTGTTACAACAACCGTTGTGACAACAACAGTACCTGAAACCACAACAACAGTAACAACTACAACGGTACCTGAAACCACAACAACAGTAACAACTACAACGGTACCTGAAACCACAACAACAGTAACAACTACAACGGTACCTGAAACTACAACAACAGTAACAACTACAACGGTACCTGAAACTACAACAACAGTAACAACTACAACGGTA
>SVNR01000081.1 GCA_015066815.1 Ruminococcus sp. | reverse complement strand
TTTCTTGTATTCTGCTTCGTATGTTCTTGGCTTGTTCATAAACTGACAACTCCTTACCGTTTTCTATTGTTTCTATTATAAATTTGGTGGATTAAAGTTGTCAAGTATTATTATACTATATCATTCTTCGGCCGTACTGTCATCAAGGAACATTGACGAACAGATAATATCTGAAAGCAAGGAAAGCTGTTCAAATGTAAATGTACGTTTGTAAGTGTATTTTTTTATATTCCCCTTATAGCTGTTATCACATTCCAGACCAAAATTAAAATCCTGCGAACACATTTGTCGGAGATATTCTGCAATTGTCTTTCTCGTTATGTTCCAACCATAGCAAAACTTCAACTCATCAGCTATTCTTTGTGGTACGATATGTGTATCAGGGGCAGTTTCTTCATTAAGATACTTGATTATTGCAAGTATCCGGTTTACAGTTGTATCTTCAGGCTTTGGTGTGAGCTCGTCTTGTTTTTTTTCAGATTTATTTGATGTACTCATAAAAAAGCAACTCCTTTATTATCGACCAAGAATGCAGATAGTTCTTTTTATATGTATCTCAAACTTCGCAGTTGAAAACTGCGAGTGCATCTTGAAAATTCAATAGATAGAGACAAAAAAATATAGTATGTAGTCTCCAAAAATGTTATAATGAAAGTACCACATAATCATCATAAAATCACAAAGGAGATTACATACTATGTCTAAAATTATAACACAAAAAGCAGAAGAAAACAAGCAGATTTCAGAAAGAATAAAAGTCATCATAAGAATAAAATTTTAGAAAATTATAGAATCGCTCCTGATTACTTCGGTGACTGCGTTCTACTTTGCCATTGTGCCAAGGTGTTCTCGGACGAATCAACTTATGTACAACACAATGTTTTTGGCGAAACAAAAAACCTCGTAAACGCCAATTTTACGGACATTTACGAGGTTTTATATAGTGCCGCTGACCGGACTTGAACCGGTACGGATGTTACTCCGAGGGATTTTAAGTCCCTTGTGTCTGCCTATTCCACCACAGCGGCATATTCAACTCACAACGCTTATTAAGTATACCATATAACTTTTTATTTGTCAATACTTTTTTTAAAATTTTTTCATTATAAATTTTAGAGCGAATTTTCAAAGTAAACGCAACACGGAAAAATATACCTGTTGCATTTACTTTAAAGGTTGCATTTTACTGCTTGTGTCCGGCTTTTTGTTTATTTTACCAAGCTCAAAAAAATGTATCGCAAATATCATCTATATTATAAATATCAGAAAACCATATCCTTGTTTTGTCTGTAAATTCTATAAAGCCCTCGTCTTCGCTGATTCGTCTTATACTTCCTGAAAAGCCTGATATCACGTCTCCTTTTTTTCTGTGTTCAAAATATTCGACGTTAATAAATTTTCCTGCTCCGTTCAGAATAAGCTTGTGCATATACATGTTTAATTTTTCAATTCGTTCTTCGGTAAGCTCCGGAAGAGGCTCTGATATATCTGTTGCTTCGCATATCTCTTCTTCATAGCCTGTCAGCGCGGCAAACGAAGCAAATTGTGACGCTCGGCTGCATAACGACATCGGAATCCGGACAGCTGATACATGATGCGGAAGATTTATTATTTTATCGTACCTGTTCAAGCCTTATGACCTCCCACCTGTGCATTTCTTTCCTTTGCAGTAGCACCTTCCATAAAATTCATACCCTTAAGAACTGCGTTTTTACCGTATTTGTCTTTTATTGATAGCAGAGCCGTCTGAAGACGACGTTCACGCTCCAGCTGATTTTTTTCGTTTTTTCGTCTCAGTTCAAGCTCACTGTTATCCTCAAACAAGCTGTATTGTATGGATTCTTCGCTTGTTTCAGGTTCGGAAACTACATGAACTGCCGCAACAGTAATACGTCTTATCATAAGACCGGGATTTGTTATCCGCTCGTACAGCTTCATCATTGCTGTTATAATGAGTCTTGAAGAAGATGTTATCCGTCCGAGGTTTACAGACCCGTGTGAAGCTTCCGGGATTTTTCTTCCATAGCCATCTGTACAAAGCTTTCCGTCATAGCTATCCGGAATCATATATCCGTCATATCCTATATCAAGAATAAGCTGGTCGCATGCAACTGCCTTACGTACCAACTCAAGTGAAAGTGCATCAGACATTTCACGGCATATAAGCCTTGCTTTTTCATATGTATACGGCTCCGATAATACTTGTCCGCGGCTTATACTATGATTTTCCGGGTGATATGATTTTATCTGAGAAATAGTACAAGGCTCCCAGCCCCATGCATGATCGATCAGCAGTTCTGCGTTTATACCGAACATACGATACAACACATCTTCATTACGTACAGAAAGCTCCGCAATATCACCCATCGTGTATACACGGATAGATTCCAGTCTTCTGGATATCCCCTTTCCCACTCTCCAAAAATCAGTTATAGGTCTGTGTGACCATAACTTCTGCCGGTATGACATTTCATCGAGCTCCGCAATCCTCACGCCATCCTTGTCGGCCGGCATTTTCTTGGCAACTATATCCATAGCTATCTTTGAAAGATACAGGTTTGTTCCTATGCCCGCCGTTGCGGTTATACCTGTCGTACTTAAAACATCTTTTATCATCCTTACAGCAAGCTCACGGGCTGTGCACCTGTACTTTCTGAGATACGGAGCAGCGTTTATGAAAACCTCATCTATAGAATATACATGAATATCATCCGGAGAAATATACTTAAGATAAATCTTATAGATGTCTGTGCTTATTTTCATGTACGTCGCCATCTGTGGCGGCGCTACAATAAAATCAAGCTCCAGCGACAAATCATTATTCAGTTCAGAAGCAAGACAAGACGCTCCTGAAAATTTTCCGGAAGAAGTTTTTTTGAGTCTTTGTCTGTTTACTTCCTTTACTCTTCCGATCACCTCAAAAAGCCTTGCCCTGCCGGGAATGCCATATGCTTTAAGTGAAGGAGTTACTGCAAGGCATATTGTTTTTTCAGTCCTGCCCTTATCTGCCACAACAAGATTTGTGTTGAGAGGATCAAGTCCCCTCTGCACACATTCCACTGAAGCATAGAAGCTCTTAAGATCAATACAGATATACTGCATAGAATGTTACCTGAAAATTTTCTTAAGAAAACAGCTATCAGCTTCGTGAGGAATATCAGGAACATCATAACCGTTTCTTTTCATAAGCATAAGCTTGTACGCCATAAGCTCATACGGAACCATATGTTCCGCTGCGAGCTGAAAAATAGTATATCCGGTCGTTTTCATCTGTTCGATAAGTGAATTTTCTCCCGGGATCAGAAGCTCTGACGCAAAAATATTTGCTTCAAGCTCCATATGTGAGCTATGATCAAACGCAATACGTTCGGTAAATTCGTCGGCTCCATCTGCGTGAAGAACTGCATGTCCGAGCTCGTGAGCTATTATAAATCTCCTTACAGTCTCAGAAAGCTGTGAATTAACCACAATACATCTGATACGGCAGAATTTTACCATCATTGCTTTAATAGCGGTTTCATGGCTTCCCATATCCTTGAACACTATCTGTATATCCATACTTCTGCATAGTTCCGCAGGATCTTCTGAAGCATATTTTTTCGTAATGTGTTTTACCCTACGGCATATCTCTTCAAAATGTATACCTGTCATGAAGCCACTTCCTTACTTGTTGCCGAACTTCTCTTTTGCTTTTTCCTTACAGGTCACATACGCAGTCATAACAGCGTCAAAGTAAATATCCTTTTCTGCCTGAGAAAGCTCACCTCCGGCAAATAAAGCTATATTTTCTTCGAGCATTTTGCGGACGTCAGTCATAGCGTGATTTCCGTATCGTTCCTGTGTCTGTGAAAGATAATGATCCTTTTCAAGCTCCGCACCGGGATCTGTGCAGTCATCTTCCCTGAGGTATTTTGTAGAAACTCTGAGAGCCTGAGCAAGGCGAAATATTGTTTTTTCGCGCGGAATTTTTTCCCCTTTTTCATATGCTGCTATCGAACGCTCTGAAACACCTGTTTTTTCTCCGAGTTCTTTTCTTGTCATTCCGAGCGCACTTCGTGCCTCTGTAACTTTTTGTGATAGTGTTTTCATATTAACAGCCTCCTGCTTCTGACGTGTGTGAATGATAATGCACCGAAAGTTTATGAACTTTTATGAACTTTAATTCAAGTATATCATATATTTTACTGCCAGTCAAGTGTTTTTATTTTTTCTTTTCAGAAACAGAAGGCATCAGTATGTTTACTGATGCTGTCTCATTATTTGTTCTTCCGTTATCAGCCGGTACCTTAAAAGCTCACTTCCGTTCAGATCTGTTTCGTGCATATCTACAGAGGTTATCTGATGGTTATTATAAGTAGTATAATAATAAATACCTTTATCAGCGTTGCAGCATGAAGTATAGATAGTTATTTCATATTTTCCGTCCGATAATCTGCAGCAGCCTCTTTGCTGCTCTACCGAATTCAGAATATGAAACATCTGACCTACGCTCTCGTTTTCGCTATCGCCTGATACCGAATTGTTTTTCACAAAAGCCGCACGGACAAATCTCGATTGAGAAGACAGATCGCCCGGAAGCCCTATCGCTCCCATTCCCCTGCTGTATTCGTCAAGTGTTATACCCTGGGCAAATTTATCGTCACGACTACACGCAGACAAATTTCTGTAGTTATTCAGTGAAAACATCTGTATATCAAAAGCAGGATTGTTCGTCAGAACTCCTACGGGATTTTCGTATATTTTCAAGCCTTCTCGTACAGCTTCAACAGTTATACTTTCTTTTTTGTCTGAAACCATCCAGTGGAGCTGCGCCGGCTTCAGCGCTTTATTAAACGCCTTACCTGTAATATTGATGTCCTTTATGAGCTCTATCGCCTTACTTGTCGAATCACACCGGCTCAGAAGCCATGGAATAAATTCAAACTGAGCAATGTTTTTTCTTCCCTCTGATTCTTCGCCGTAAAATGCATTTCCTACAAAATTAAGACCGGCTACAGCAAGCCCTTTTTCGTTTACAGCATCATAGTATAAAGGATAATCATCCTCATTGTGTGCCATACCGATGATCGCATAATGAGAACTGATTATTTCTTTTCCGGAAAATACAAACCGGTAATTTCTCGGAGTAACAGTCACTTCCTCACCGTATGAAAACTCATAATCAAGTGTTCTCCCAAAATAAAAATCCTTAGTTTTATAAGTAACAGCTGTACACATATTCTTATCCTCCGGTTTTCAAAGCTTTTATACTTAGTATTTCCGCAAACCGAAAATTTATTTTACGGAACTTTTATGAATTTTCAAAGCTATGACCCGTCCTGATGCATTAAAGCTTCCCGTCTGAAATTATAGCAAACGTCAGATTTATCCTGACGTTCACCATATTACCGGCGAGAAGCTTTTATGATAAGATTATTTTTTTCAGAAGATCATATACCAAGGTATCTGACACGCTCTGTCAGATACCCATTGATATTGTCGATCCGCTTATCTTATTTCATTAAGATAAAGCTTTATTTTATTTTCTGTATTTTCAACCATACTGTCAACAGACCGGGTGCCTTCGAGATATTCTGTATATTCCTCAGCAATGATATTATTCACAGAAGGTATATTTCGTGCAAGCTCGATTGAATCAGAGTTTATTACAAGCTCCTGCAGTTCATCCACAAAATCACTGTCAATACTCATCTTTAGTACGTTCATATCTTCCATAAAACCTGATACTTCAAGAGGAAATTCGTTCGGATCAGCCATTGATCTTTTTATAAAATCAATGCATTCTTCTTTGTATTCACTCTGAGCCGAAACGGAAAAATTGATTTGTGGATAAATATATGATCTGCCGCCATTTATCGACGGATATCCGCATATACACGATTCTTTCTTTATACGATAGTCGTTAGGTTCAGTACCAAGTAATCTATTATATAACAAATAATCCTGTTCTTCATAATCTTCGGTAAATCCGATTTCTTCATTACGCAAAGTAAATTCACCGGAGGTTCTGATAATCTCCCTGAACAAATCAGAATTAAAATTAAGTTCAAGATTTGAACTGTTCATAAAATCAGGTTCAAAGTACGGTACAATTTGGCTGAACATATGCTCTCTATCCAACAAATTTTCCTGCCCGCTTTTTATAAGTCCGAGCATTCGTTCATAACTCCAGTTTTCTGTCAGACTTCTATCATCAGTTATCATAGTGTCTATCCTGAATCCGTCCGGAACTTTATAAAGTGAATCCCCTGTTCTGAAAAGTCTGATAACATTATCAAGATACTCCTTGTCTTTGTCAAAAATCAAGGTTTCATCTAATTCTGCAAAGAAATTCTTTCTTTCAAGATATGAAACATCAATATATGAATCACTGATTATGATATCAGGCTGATTTCCACTCAATATATCCTGATTAAGTGCAGTATATATATCAGCGTTCTCGCTGTAGTCAACAACCTTTATTATATATTCATCAAAATTTTCAGGAAACTTAGAAAGATACGGGTTCAAACTTTTACCTGTAAGATTTCCTAAGACAATTTCAGGTACAGACGGCGAATCTGATGTTCTGACAGAAGCCTTGTATACCTTGTCTTCTGTAACCAGTTGATATAATCCATCTGAAATGTTTTTAATACCTATAACAGGCGGTGAATTAAGATAAGTCAGATCAAGCAGTACATCAAACTGTTTTTCGTCTATGCCAAAGCCGTATATATATCCTTCATAGTATACATAAAACAGGTATTTTTCATCGCCACAATATAAACTATACGCTTTATTTATGAATTCGCTGTCGGATATCTTTATTTTATTCTTGAATGAACCATCTGACGGGTCTATGAAACTAAAATAAAAGTAACTGTTCAGGAGTATAGCCCATCCTGAAAAAAATAAAGGTTTTCAACATAGCATAGTTGATAATATCTTGTTAAAATCTCTAATAGAAATGATATCTTTTTAGTAGTATAATAAGTATATAAAA
>SVNR01000017.1 GCA_015066815.1 Ruminococcus sp. | reverse complement strand
GCAGTAAGCAAAGAAAAAGACGGAGAAAAAGCACAAGCAAAGCGCCGCAAACAACGCAAATACGAGGATTACAGAAACGAATAACCAGGAACAGAAAAAGCCCTGGAACGAAAAGCAGCAAGACAACAGAACTAAAAATCGAACCTTAGGCGATGGATTTTTATAGCCAAAACGCTTCGCCGGGGTCCAGGGGCCCGAAGGCCCATGGTCGCTCCGCAGAGCGAAAGGAAGTCCAGAAACCATCTTAGGATGGTTTTTGGTCGGACCGGAGGTACGAAAGAAAAAGTTGACCGCAGGGCAAGCTTTTTTCCAAAAAAGCAAAAACCGAGCGCAGTAAATGAAGAAAAAGACGGAGAAAAAGGAAAAGCAAAGCGCCGCAAACAACGTAAATACGAGGATGGCGAAAACCTGAAGAACCAGGAACAGAAAAAGCCCTGGAACGAAAAGCAGCAAGACAACAGACTAAAAATCGAACCTTAGCCGACGGATTTTTTTACGCCGGAAGAAGGCTTCCTGTCAGAAAGAGCAACGATGTTAGCTTTAATAAGCTGCTTATTAGAAGTCGAAAGACCACGCCAAGCTTCAATAAGCTCTTTTTCCTCAGATTCGAGGAAATTGCAGTGCAATCCGCCTTTGTCGTTGGTGAGTCCGGCGAGATAGTCAAGAGAAACGCTGTAGAACTTAGCAAGCGTTATTGCTCTTTCCAACGGAAGATCTCTTTTTCCAATTTCGTATGCTCCATAATATGCGGCACTTGTTTTAATTACTTTGCCTACTTCTTCTTGACTCATGTCTTTATCTTCTCGTAAATCTTTTAATCGAAAGTACATAATTCATAACCTCATTTTTGTTTATTTTCTATAAACTATATCATATATGAATAAAAAAGGGTTGACATATATTTGCATATGAATTATACTGTACTTGTAGATTATTCATATATGAATAATCTTATTAGACTTCTCCCTATCAAAAAACGCTCCCTCTGGTCACCAGAGGGACAAAGAGAGTGAAAAAGCCCCGGAACTGAAACAGCTCCGGGGAGAATGATTAGTAATTCGAATTAATCTTAGTAAGCTTTTCAAAGCCCACTATCAATAATCCGAAAATAAAACAAATAGCAGTATATGCAATAGCATTTTCCAGTCCATAGAAATTATATGTAATTGCAAATAACACTATTAACGGTATTATGAATCTTTTCATTTTTTCACCCCCTTTCAAGCATATATAGGTAAATACTTTTTCAATTTTTCACCTTCCTCTCTGTATTTTGTTTTGTGGTAATTACATTATACATCAGAGCCAGGGAGAAGTCAAAACAGATGATACTCGCCAATAGCCCGGCGATGATCATAACTCTTTGTATTGTGTCAGCTGTTGACATACAGCAGCTGAACCCCCCCAGGGGGCACAATAAGAAAAAATGGAGGCTGACACAATTATGACACTCGAAAAAATCATCAGCTTCTGCACAAGTCAGTACATGATATACATACTGTCAATTGGTTGGACACTGCATGTATTCAGTCTTAACCGAAGCAACAAGAAGTATAAGGAACGTTGTGACAAGCTGCAGAAAGAGAACGTTGAGTATGAGCGATCGATGGAGAATCTCCGGGAACAGCTTGTACATCTACAGGAGGTGAAAGACAATGTTTAAGTGTATAGGTGCTAAGCACAAAGAAGGATCCATGACGGATGACAGGGGCAATAACATCGAATGGGACTACATCAGATACAGCTGTATAACAGATGAAGCTCCGGGCAATTACGGATTATCCGCAGAAGTCATCAAGATCAAGCGTGAAGACTTCTGCAGAGTAACCGGTCTTCGCAATTTCTCTGATTATCCTGACTTAGTAGATAAGGATATAGACGCAAGATATACTTTATCAGAGAACAAACCGGTTCTCATAAAATTTCATGCAGTTCCTTCTCCTGCATCAGGAACCGGTGATAAGAAGTGACAGAAACAACTGTACCGGTAATAACCGAAGTTACCGACACAATCACAGAACCTGATATTATTATCACAAATATCACAGAAATAACCTCTGAAATGATATCCGAATCAACCTTAACCGCCGGACCGGTAACGGAAGCAACAGAATTATTAACAACTGTCACCGGTTCGGTTGATTATTCGGAACTGACATATCAGAGTGTTCACAACATTGAGATATTATTATCTTACTTCTTCGGTATGGCAATGATTATTATAGTCTGCCTGATATGCAGAGTAATAATAAACACATTTTTCAAGGGGGTGTAAAGCATGGATCCGCAGACAACTCAGGAAGCAGTAGATCTCGTAACGCAGCTTACAACAAATCTTGGCGGCGTTGACTACACAGTGATTTACTCCGCAATAGTTGCACTCATTCCAACGGTATTCCCGTCAGTTTTCGGCATAACCGCAATCCGCAAAGCTATCGGCTGGGTATTATCAATGGTCAGAGGCGCATAAACACCGGTACGGCTTAATGGATCGTATCGCAAAGACGTACTTATTATAAGTGCGTCTTATTTTTTTGGAGGTGATTTTTCATGTTTAAAAAAATCCTTGCAGCTGTAACAGCTGCGATTATATTTTTAACTGTCCTGGCTCCGCCGCCCAGAGCTTCGGCAGCAACGTCTGATTTAAACATTTATGATTTCGCCGTTGGAACCGGCAATGATAATTACAAGTTGATGTTCGATAGTCTCGCAGAGAATCCGACGTTCAATCCTTATGACACTATTGTTTTTACTTATAATCAGTACGTCAAATTTTTTTCTTACTCAAAATGCCGTACTTATAAACAAGGTGATCTTACTTATTATGATGTTATTCAGTCTAATGGTTCTACTATACCTTATGCTTCTACTATTCTTACTTCTTCAGGGGTTACGTTTATCAACCATGAATCGCAGATGCACAACGCAAATCTTACCTTTACTTTTGAAGAATTAAAAACACTTGATTTTAGTTATTTGTACTCAGGCATTACTTTAACTCCCTCTCGTACTCGTTATTGTCATTTGCGTGTATCAGGTTCACAGTATTCTTGCGCCGATGATTTTTCTGTTTTTTACACTTCCTCAAACTTTGTTTATCTTCCTACTTTCCTGGATGTCGAACTGCCTTCTGTTGATATCGACACTTCTCCTGTATCTTCACCCCTGAACATCGATAAAGATAGCTTTGTAGAATGGATCATAAACAAAAATAAACTTCCTTACATCTATGAGCAGTCCGGCATTGAAATTCCTGCATCAAAGCTTTCAGTTCTGGTAGATTTCTACGACCAACAGGGAAGCTCTCTGATTAACTTTATCCTTCTTTGGCCTGTCTGGGCTGTCAAGTACTCTTTTTCTGTTGCCGACGCTGCATCTCAGAAAAATTTATTTACTGCCTTGCGTACTCTCTATAAACAATATCTATTCTACAAAAACAGCTCTGTATCTGATGACGTTTATGGACCTCATCTCCCGGACTTCATAAAACCGAATACCAATAAAGATGATCAGACTTTGATAACCGACACTGAAGAAGACACAACAGATATATCTCTGCTCCGTGAGATTCTCAGAGCTGTTCTTAACATTCCGAAATACATTCAGAACAGCGTTGATCAGATTGACACTCGTCTTGATGAGCTGATATATAACATCAATCTTCTGCCCGATAATGTTGCAGGTCATGCATACGCTGCTTTTTCTTCTGACATAAAGACTCTGATCAGCGCCCTGGATAACGTCGGCGGAACTACTAACATAGAAATTGATATTCCTGAAGACAAGGAGTCAGAAGTAGAATTATTCTTCGATGAGTGGTCAACCAAGTTTGACACTAAACTCGATGAAAAAATTCCTGTTGCCTCGCAGCTCTCCGATCTTTTTTCATCTGATTTTTTTGAAAAATGCGGTATTGACGTAAATGAGGACGGGGAAGTATACCAGTACTACAACGCCCCCGTTCAGCTTATGAATCTTCCTGCAGCATCTCCCGGTACTGAAGTTTCAACGGCTGAATCCGGAGAGAAGGCAGCAGTCAGATCAATGCTGCTTAAGTTCGATGATTCGGATCCTGAGTATCTTTCAGACGCTGCCTTTACTACTGACATTCCCGAATGGAGTGTCAGTATCGGCGGCAATAAGGTTGAAATATTCAGCTTTAAGCTTTATGCAAAATACCGCCCTCAGATTCACGCTCTGATTACCTTTGTTCTTTTTGTTGGGTATCTTTTCAGCCTCTACAAGTCTATTCCTAAAATCATTGGTAACGTTTCCGACGTCCAGAACGCTTTTGATAGTTACGATAATTCAAAACGAGGTGATTTATAATGCTATCAATTATTCTCTTCATATTCAAGATGGTGTTCACACTTGCGTATAACCTTCTTGATGCACTTCCCACACTTGATTTCACTATACCTGTTAATCTATTCGATAATATAGTCGAGTTCTTTAACGGTGTTGCTTTCTTTATCCCTATGGCTCCGATCCTCGTCCTGTTTGAGCTCAAACTTCTTGTCATCCAGTTTCGTATCTTCTGGGCTCTTTGTATGAGAGTCAAGTCATTCATTCCTACTATATCCGGAGGTTAATAATGTTCTGGCAATCTGCTATCCCTATCTTTAAACTTATGTTCCAGTTCTTCTTAAGCATTTTCTGTATACTTTTGTGCCTGCTTATGCCTCTTATTATATCCGGCTTCTGCTGGTATTTCTATTTCACCGTGTTTAAGAAACTGAAACGCCCCAAGCGCACATATATCAACACTGAAAAAAACCGTAATGCTATTGTGCGCATATTAGTTGATTTTCCACGCCGATATGTTCTTGATATGCTCACACGTGATCCTGACGAGTTCGATATGTATGGCCTTTGGTGTTTTGTCGGTCAGCAAGGAAGCGGCAAGTCTATCGCGCTTATCGATATGCTTCACCGTATCCGCAGACGTTTCCCGAAGGTCAAAGTATTATCAAACATTGACATTAACGGAGCTGATCAGATTATTACCGGTCCTGAAGACTTTGTGTTTGTCGATAACGGCAAGCATGGAATGGTTGTTGTTCTTGATGAAGCTCAGAACTGGTTTAACTCTGCAGAGAGCAAGAACTTTCCTCCAGAGGTCCTTCAGGAAATTTGTCAGGAACGTAAGCAGCATAAAATGATTGCTATGACTACTCAAAGGTTTAACCGTCTTTCTGCTGCACTTCGTGAACAGATTGACTACTACGTCAAGCCGATGACTATTGCCGGATGTCTGACTATTGTCCGGATTTACCGTCCTCAGATCAAGGAGTTTGAAGCACAGGTTGTCAAGCTCCGCAAATATAAGACCTATTTTTTCGTACACGATGATTTCCTGCGTGGATCCTATGATACACGCGCTAAAGTTGCCCGGCTGACTCTAAAAGGCTGGAAGCCAAGAAATGAACACTTGACCGCCGACTGTAGCAATAAGGAATCAAGTGAATAGGTGAAGTGCCCATAGCCGCACGCGCGTGCAGTCTCGCCTGCGAGACTGCCGCGCAGCGGCACGGGGCGCAGCCCTTTAACTTGATTTCAATGTTACAAGTTGCCGTCATAGTCATCTTGGCAAAGAAAACAATACAAAGGGGTTATACTAAGTATGCATGTCAAGCACGTTGAAACCAAACCTATATCTTACAATCGTATAGTTAAACACACCCGACAGGGTAACATACATGAGATAATGGCTTATGACCACAAGTCGACGGGCTCCGGTATCATCAAGATTGACCAGGAGCACTACATTGATTTCGCTCATCCTCTGGCTACATCTGAATCTGATATCATTGAATCAACCCGGAACAGGATAGCATTATCGCGCCCTGATATCGACCTACATCTGCACAGTAACGGTTATCTCTACGAGCTCAAGAAGTACAAAGCAACTGAGAATCGCGCTCAGAGTCCTAATGAGATAAGGCGAACATTCAAACGATTGAGATCTATCATTAACACAAACGTTACGGATCCTCGCCGTTGCAAGTTCATCACTCTTACTTACTCTGAAAACATGACTGATCCTGTTGCTCTTAAGTCTGATTTATCAGCATTCACAAAGCGGTTTAAACGCTTTGTATCAGGACTCTGCAATAAAAAAGGTCACAATCTCGGCTTAACATTTGAGTATATATCAATCTGCGAGCCTCAGGGGCGCGGTGCCTGGCATGCTCATATAATCTTTATCTTCAACAAGATTGTCCGGTACATATCAAACGATGATGTATATCGCATATGGACTTCCGGCAGCAGTCAGACGAAGAGAGGGTTCACGACAACACGTAAGATAGACAACGTTGATAACGTTGGGGCATATCTTACCGCATACTTAGCCGATGTTGAGATATCTGAGCTCGATCATAAACAGGTCAGCTTCCTGTCAGATCAGACAGATATCTGCATAAAGGAATGTAATGTTCCTGACTATGATTCTTCCGGCAATCCTTCCGGCAAGAAGTCAAAACGCTTCATCAAGGGCGGAAGACTTCACCTATACCCCAAAGGATTCCATATATATCGCTGCAGCAAGGGCATTAAACGACCTGAGATAGTTTATCAGACTTATGGCGATGTTCTCAATGAGCTTGGTATATCTGCAGCATTAACATTTAGCAAATCTGTACATATCACAGATAACAACAACTATAGCAACACGCTAACATACATGTTTTATAACACTAAGCGCAAAACCAATAAACGAAAGGATGCGCGTACTTCTTATCGTGAGATATTGCGCTGTGCAAATGAGTTCTCATCTTCCGGAGCCTGGGCTCCGCCGCAAGTGTATCAGTTTGATTCCGAAGCAGCTCTGGTTGCAGAGTGCAACACTGCTTCTATACTTGCGGAGCTACACGAATATAACTACGAGGTGATGCCTGATGTTTAAGTTCTTTACCTATTCAATAATCATAATGTTGTTCCTGACAATCTTCTTGTTTATCGCAGCTCTCTTCCTGCGTGTGATACTTTTCTTTGGCAAATACATGTCACAGCTCCTGAAGACGCTCCGGAACAGAAAAGGGAAGGAGGCTTCAGAAAATGAAACAGACAGAAAAGTCACTGATATATGAATATCTTTTCTCACAGCTTGCAAGGTTCGAGGATGAAGAACGCGATCACCTTGTTAATATTCGCTTCAGGAAGACTGATGCCGTTGACTGCTTCGAGCTTGCCCGGGCTAAGGATAACTATATCATGTTTCTGCAGTTTGCGAAAGACATCATGACACTGCTGCACCTTTGCGAAGACGATCATGACTTTAATGTCAAGTATGAAGACTATCGCTTACTGATTGTCGAACGTGAGCGCAGCAAGTGGATTGAATAAATTTAGGAGTGATTAAATAATGAATGAATTTATAGAACTTTTTGTTGATGTAAAATTTTTCGCTTTTTCTATAATGCTCCTTTCATTCTTTATTAAATGTTTGAGGTTTTCTGTTTCTTTGATATCAAAGAAAAGTTCTGATGATAAAGAATTTGAAAAGTTAGATTCTGTTTCTGCAGATGTTGATGATTTGTTCATAAAATATTATCAACATTATGATGATTGAATAAAAAAAAGGGAGTCCCTTAAATGAAAGAAGGTGAAAACACAATGGATATGGAAAACATATTAAATTTAATACCAACTGTATTTCCAGCGTTTTTATTTGGCGCAGCATTTGCAAAAGCTGATGTATATTTTAGACTAAAAAAACGAGGTATCACCCCTGAAGAACTCCGGGAATATGTAAAAGCTCTGGAAGAAAAGAAAAAGGGAGTCCGTTAAGACTCCCATCGCGCTCATCAGAACGCATGTTGTGAAAAGTGCTGTATCAGGTTGCGCAGCTGCAGCACAAAAACACAGCATATTGCACAATCAAATATCCGGATCTTCCGGCTTTGGAACTGTCAGAGCTGCGCCCATATCGTCAGCAATCAGCTTATTGATATAGCCGTTCAGGCTCTGACCCTGAGCAGCTGCATAAGCTGCAATGATGTCTTTTTGACCTTTTTTAACTAATACTCTCAACTGATCATACGCTTTAGCATTCCATTTATTTTTAGTTGCTGTTGATACTTTGCCCATTTTTTCACCGCCTTTCATATGTTATTAATTATATCATTTCATAAGACGTTGTACAAGTATATATAATCAACAAAAATACTTGTACAACTTTGTGGATTTTTCTAATTGAAATAGTTGTACAACTATGCTATAATATTAACAGTGGAAGAGATAGCAAACACTTAAGGGCGAGAGCAGCAAGGCACACTGCAGCAGCTTCCCACGGAATGGGCGAGTTAAGCGTTGAGAATCCCGGAAACAGTAACAGAAGAATGTCAAGTGCCAACATTCTTCCGGTTACGCTTATAGAAACTTGACAAATGAATATAAACCGCATATAATTAGATTGAGGTGATACCAATGGACGAAAAAATCTTAAATCTTTTATCTGACATCAATAATCGTCTTAACAAGATGGATGAACGTTTTGACAAGATGGATGAACGACTTGACAAGATGGATAAACGTTTTGACAAGATGGATGAACGTTTTGACAAGATGGATGAACGACTTGACAAGATGGATGAACGACTTGACAAGATAGAAGAAAACATTGAGATTATCAAGGAACATGCCGAAATATCACGTGTTACAATAAACAACGTGAGTGAATTTGCTGAAGAAGCTTCACATGTTCTTGATATATCTTATCCTGTACATGTAAAATAATAAATACATAAATGCGGTACTGCAAAACGGTACCGCATTTTTTTATGAGGTGATAACATGCACTTAGTATGCGATAACTTTATCTGCGCAGCAAGACGTGAAGACTGTCCGAATGAATGCAGTGAGTGTGACATTACTTCAGACACATTCCAGTGTTTATACTGCCTGAAGTCTGACACCATAGAGTGCAGCGCATATCTTCAGAGAGAATTCAAACGCTCATGGCGATCCTGGTATCAGGAATACGGAAGGAGTCTGAGTGATGAACATCGATCTTGAAAAATCAATCCGGCTCTTTGTAACCCGGTCATACTATGAACGTTCCCAGAGCTGTTCTGAGATGGTCAGAGATCTTAAGCTGCTCTATGGCAAGCTGATCACTCCGGATATTATACAGTACGCAGTTAAAATATATGTAAATTACAATGCTTTCTATGGAGGTAGCAAAAATGAATAAAGATGAAATCAGAAAAAAAGTAATACAGGAATTAAATTTTGTACATAGCACAACTGATAAACAGCGTGCGTTAATAATGGATTATGGTTACTATAACGATGCAATCAAGGGTTATCTTATAGCTGC
The DNA here is from genome assembly GCA_015066815.1 of Ruminococcus sp. Lineage (GTDB taxonomy): Bacteria > Bacillota > Clostridia > Oscillospirales > Ruminococcaceae > HUN007. Next base: position 40,564 of record SVNR01000017.1, on the reverse strand, counting down.
AGCACGTGCGGCGGATCTTGATGATCACATAGATGATATGCTTGATGCGTTATCAGATTGTTTGGATCATATAGATCATGATACAGCCGTTAAGGTTTATAAAAAATACTGATGTGATTAAGGGTATACTACTATAGTCCGCAGACGTTATTTCGCAAAAGGACACTTTTGCGAAATAAGGGAATAGAAAAAACATATAACCAATATATCTGCAATATTCATTGGTCTACAGGCGTCACTATATATCCAAGCGTTTTCATTACATTTACATTTGCAGATATTATTTTTTTATTTTAACGTTCACTATAATTAAAAATTTGCCGGATTCTAAAAATATGAATCCGGCAAATAGTTTTTTTAAAATCAAATATTATTTATTACAGCATATGCGCTCTGAGTTCTTCAGGACTCTGTTTGCAAAGATATGCAGGTGCAATATCAAAAATAGTTTTACATCCGCTGATGCCTTCAGAGTTGAGTCTGTAAGCAGCTCTTGCAAATGCAACAAGTACACTTGATGTAAACTCAGGGTTTGAGTCCAGCTTAAGACTGAATTCTATTACATGGTTGTTTTTATTATCTTCACCTGTTGAACCGGTTCTTATAACAAATCCGCCATGAGGAATTCCACTGTGATCTCTCATGAGTTCTTCTTCAGTTATAAAATGCACTGTAGTATCATAATCAGCAAAATAATTTGGCATTGTCTTGATATCATTTTCGATCTGTGCAAGATCTGCGCCTTCTTCAGCAACCACAAAGCATTCTCTTGTGTGTTTCTGACGTGTTGTAAGCTCCGGATTAGCGCCGCTTCTTACTGCTTCAAGTGCACTGTCTACAGGAATAGTATACTGCTTGGCATTTTTTACACCTTTTACACGTCTGATAGCATCAGAATGACCCTGACTAACGCCTTTTCCCCAGAATGTGTAATCCTTGCCATCCGGAAGAACAGCATTTCCGTACATTCTCATAAGTGAAAACAGACCCGGATCCCAGCCGATTGAAATTATTCCGACCTTGCCTGATTCCTTGGCAGCTTTATCTACATTGGTAAAATGCTCAGGGATTCTTGCGTGAGTATCAAAACTGTCTACAACGTTAAAGATTTTTGCGAATTCAGGAGTCTGAACCGGAAGATCGTTTGCGCTTCCGCCACAGATTATAAGAACATCTATTTCGGATGCATGATCAAGTGCTTCAGAAACCGGATATACAGGAACGTTTTCTGTAACGATTTTTACTGTTGAAGGATCACGTCTTGTAAAAACAGCTTTCAGGCTCATATCATCATTTTGTGCAATTGCGTATTCAACGCCTTTTCCAAGATTTCCGTAACCTAAAATACCAATGCGTATTGTCATATTAAAAACTCCTTGAAATAAATTCCAGAAAAAATAAAAAATTTTTTCTAAAAACAATAGTATCAAATTATTTGATATTTGTCAACAGAAAAATAAAAAAAAAATTTGGATTATTATGGCTGATATATATGTTTTTTTAAATATAATAAGATTTTATCTAATAAAATAATAATATAAATCACACATAATGTATATTGAAATCCGCATATTTATATGGTATAATATCTATGCAAAGCAGGAAAAATAATCTATAGCATGACATCAGGGCTTAGAAAAACATTTCTGCAAAATTAACTAAAAGGTGTGATTTTTTATGATTGAATTGAAAGCGTACAGAGGACATATACGCAATCACAAAGATTTGTGTAACATCCTGGATATAGATCCTTCCCTTCCACGTGAAAAGTGCGAAGAACAGATACTGATAAAGGCTTATGAAAAATGGAACAAAAAAATGGCAGATCATCTTCATGGAATGTTCGCCTTTGCAATATGGGATACTGAAGAAGAAAAGCTTTTTTGCCTGAGAGATCACTTCGGAACAAAGCCTTTTTACTATTATGTAACTGAAGATAATCAGCTTCTGTATGGAACTATGATGCGTGATATCATAGGACAGGAGGGTTTTGTTAAAGAAATAAACAAGGATATGCTTCAGATATACATGACTCTTACTTACTGCGGCGGCGAGGACACTTTTTTCAAAGGTATGAAAAAGCTTATGCCGGGTTCATGGCTCGAATGGAAAAACGGAAACCTGACAATAGAACGTTACTGGAGACCTGTGTTTGAACCGGATGAGAGTAAGACTCTTGAAGAATGGGCTGATACTATACATGAAACTGTTGCTCTTATGATGAGTGAAGTAAAAACCGATTCCGAAACAGCAGAATCATTTCTTTCGGGTGGTGTTGATTCCTCGTATGTTCTCGCTATGTCTGACGCTAAGGTATCACGTTCGTGCGGTTATGATGATGAACGATTTGACGAATCCGGACTTGCTAAACAAACTGCCGATATTCTCGGACGTGAAAACTACAAGTGCACAGTAACTCCGGAACAGTATTTTGAAGCTGTTCCCTATGTAATGTACAATATGGAGCAGCCTCTCGGTGACGCATCTGCAGTTGCTTTTGCAATAGCATGCCGCGAAACAGCAAAGCACACAACTCTGTGTTATTCCGGTGAAGGCGCTGACGAATTTTTTGGCGGATATAACATGTACCGCAACGCCGAAAGATACGGAGAAAACCTTAAAACCTTCTACGTGGGAAACACCAATATAATGAAAGAAGAGGAAAAACAGAAGATACTGAAAAGCTACAATCCTGATGTTCTTCCTATAAATATCGTCAAGGATATCTATAAAGAAAACGAAGGACTCGATCCCCTTTCAAAAATGTCTGACGTAGATATCCGTGTATGGCTCGAAGGCGATATTTATCTTAATGTAGATAAGATGAGTACTGCAGCCGGACTCGAAATAAGAATGCCTCTTACCGATAAAAGAATCTTTGAAATAGCTTCTCATATGCCATCAAGATTCAAGGTCAATGAAGAACAGAACAAGGTTGCATTCAGAACAGCTGCTTCTAAGGTTCTCCCTGAAGAAATAGCATTCAGAAAAAAACTTGGATTTATTGTACCTATCAGAATATGGCTTGCAGATGAAAAATACAACAGCGATGTTGTATCGAAGTTTAACAGTGACTACGCTGCTGAATTTTTCAATATCGATGAAATAAACGCTATTTTTGATGATTATAAAAACGGAAACTCTGACAACTGGAGAAAGGTATGGACCATATATACATTCCTCGTCTGGTATGAGGAATACTTTGTAAAACGCTGATTATTCCGCAACGATCTATTTTTAAAACAACCGCTGAAGATTATTTTATGTTTTTTAATCTTCAGCGGTTGTTTTTTAGATACACTTTATGTGCATTTCACAAAAAAAGATGAGTATAAAAGGTATTATCTTTTTATAAAACCCAGAATCTCAGGAATATTGTTGTTTTATAACAAACAGCAATTGACATTTCATACTTTTTTAGTTATAATGTTAGTTAACAAAGTGAATACAAATTTTTTTGAAAGGACTAATGATACATGAAAAAATCCAAGCTTTTTATATGTTCAGTATCTGCACTTCTTCTTGCATCGTCAACAATATGTCAGCTTCCCGAAAAGACTGCTTTTGCAGCAGAACAGAAAGTTATGATAAACGAGATCTGCTCCCAGAACAAAAACGGTCTGACAGACAGCTACGGAAGCAAATCAGACTGGATTGAGATCTACAACTCCGGTGATATCGCAGCTGATATTTCCGGCTATGGTTTGTCTGACAAAAAAGATAATTCACTTCTATGGACATTTCCGAACGGAACGATTATTGAACCTCATGGTTATCTTGTTGTTTTTGCTTCTGACAACGCTTCTTCTGCCTCTGAGCTTCACACCGGTTTTTCATTGAGCAAAAACGGTGAAACACTTGTTATCAGTACTCCGGACGGAAACATAATTCAGGAAGTAAACGTACCTACTCTCGGAGAAGATTTTACATATGGCATTTCTTCAGGTAATACCTTCGAAATAATGCAGCCTACACCGGGAAAAGCCAACAATATAGTTGTCTCCTCCCCTTCCTTCTCAGAACCATCAGGTTTTTATGACAGAAACTTCTCATTATCTCTTACAGCTGCTGAAGGAACAACTATATATTATACTCTTGATGGCAGCAATCCTGCAACTTCATCTACTGCATTAATATACAACGGACCTATTACGGTTGAGGATCGTTCAGGAAAAGACAATATCTATGCTAACTATGAAGAAAGCGAAACAAATCAAGCTATTTCCAGAGGAACAGGTTATAAAAAGCCTACCTTCAAGCTTGACAAAGCAACTGTTGTTCGTGCCGCTGCAAAGAGTGCTGACGGAAAGTTCAGTACTGTTACTAACCACACATACTTTGTTACAACCGGTAATCTCTCTCAGTACAAGAATACTACTGTAGTTTCAATAGTAACAGATCCTGAGAATCTTTTTGACCCGGATAAGGGTATATACGTAACCGGAAACCAATACATTCAGTGGAAAAACAGCTCAGCCTTTAATCCGAACAAAAGCGTGTGGGACACAGATAATGTTGCGAACTATTTTTCAAGAGGAAGAGAATGGGAACGCCCTGCTGATATTTCTGTTTTTGAAAACGGCACTCTTTCGTGGGAAGAAGGAATGGGTATTCGTATAAAAGGCGCTTCTACCCGAAACACCTCTCAGAAAAGCTTTAATATATATGCCCGCAGCGAGTACGGTGCTTCAAAAATAACAAACGCTATACTCCCTGATAATTATTCTATAGATGGTAAGCTTATTGACAAATATGATACCCTTTCACTCAGAGCTGTCGGAGAAGAAACAAGACTTCGTGACGGATTTGCTCAGCGACTTCTCAAAAACAGATCCAAGCTTACAACACAAAACATGAAGCCCTGCTCTGTATTTCTCAACGGTGAATACTGGGGACTTTATGAAATAACAGAAAAGCTTTCTGATTACTTTATCGAATCAAATTACGGAATAGACAAAAAAGATGTTGCCATGATAAAAAACGGCGAGCTTGAAGAAGGCAGTGCAGATGAGCTTGACAAATTCTTCAGTTTTGCAGACAGCTTCGCCGGAAAAGATCTTACTGACCCTGCAAACTATAAGGAAGTCTGTGATTTTATAGATCTTGACACAATGATAGAGCACTATGCTGCAGGGCTGTATCTTGGAACATTTGACTGGCCTAACTATAACTATGGCATATGGAAGAGTACCGGCGAAAAGATAGATGGCAATCCTTACAGCGACGGAAAATGGAGATTTATTTCTTATGATTTCGATTATACAATGGGCGCTACCTATGAAAACTTTGGTGGTGTTGAAGGATACGACTACAACAGCTTCAGACATATGCTCAACGGAGCATCAGAGGCACCTACAAATCTTTTCGTACAGCTTCTGAAAAACCCTGACTTCAAGGCTAAGTTCGCTTCTGTATACTGTGACTATGCAAACGATGTTTTCTCCTCTGAAAACACAAACGCACTTATCGAGCATTATAAAAACAACTATACTGATTTACTCGCAAATACACAGCTTCGCTGGTGGGGATTCTATGGCGGAGAACCGTCAGGTCTGCTCCCCTACTACAGAGACCAGTATGTAACAAAAACTCTCGGCGGAATAAAAACATTCTTCACTCAGAGACCATCAAGCACGCTCCGCCATATGAAAGAATACTTAGGCTACAGCGGACAGATGCAGAGCATCACAGTCAAGGTCAACGGAAAAGGCAAGGTAATCATAAGCAACAATACTATAGACAGCTCATCAAAGTGGACAGGTCAGTATCTGTCTGATATACCTGTAACTCTCACTGCTGTGCCTGATGAAAACGCTTCATTCTCCGGCTGGAGCGGAGACGCATCAGGAACAGATACAACAATAACCGTTACACTTTCTCAGGCAATGGATATCACAGCTGATTTTGGTGAAGCTGCAAAGCAAAGCGGAGATATAAACTCTGACGGAGTAATTAATACAGCAGATATCATACTCCTTCAGAATTATCTCTTTGGTGTTCAGGAGATCACTGACAAGCAGACTGCTGATCTGAATTCTGATGGAAAAATAAATATTCTTGATCTTTGTCTCATAAAAGAAGCAGTTCTTAAGTAATGCTAAAAAACAACTAAAAAATCCCGGCTATGATAATTTTTCATATATCATAGCCGGGATAATTTTTATTTTATTTCGGAACTTCTATATCAAGAAATCTGCATATATTTTTATAGAAGATTTTTTCCATTGCCGTGTCACTCAGTCCGATTTTTTTTATCCTTTCGATTTCATCGGAAGGACTCCACATCGGATAATCTGTTGCAAAAAACACTCTGTCTTCTGTAAAAGCTTCTATACATGTTTTTGCTTGTGACGGAGTAATGAAAGAAAGTGAACTGCAGGTATCCACGTAAACATTTTCAAGAACCGAAAGATATCTGACAGCGTCATCCCACTCAGTATATCCTCCGAGATGTGCTGCAATCACCCTTTGCTCTGGAAAGCTTTTTAAAGCATTCGCAAGCCTTGAAGGAGTGGAATAACCAAAACGCTTGTCGCCTGTATGAAATAATATCGGAAGGCGATTATTGACAACCTCATAAAGCTCCATAGCTCGCTTTTCATCAATATAAAAGCTCTGAAAATCAGGATGAAGCTTTATCCCGAGAAGTCCTGCACCAATCATTCTTACAATCTCATCATCTGCTTCTTTTTGTGTCATAGAAGGATGAAGAGAACCAAATCCCACAAATCTGTCCGGGTATAAATTTACGCTGTCTGTAATAAAGTCATTTATTTTCTGTATCTGTTCTTTTGTTGTAGCAACCGAATGGACAAGGCATCTGTTTACTCCTGCCTTATCACACGCTTCTAAAAGCTGCGAGATGCTACCATCAAAAGACATGTCAAGATCGTAAAAATTACTTATGTTTTCTGAAGCCTTGGCAGCAATTTTATCCGGGTAAATATGAACATGACTATCAAAAATATACATTTTTACGCCTTTCAGCATTATGCTGTAACTATTTTACTTGCATCCTGAAGTCCGAGGTATTCTACTGCCCATTCTCTCATTTTGTACTTGAGAATCTTGCCTGCCGCGTTCATCGGGAAGCTATCTACGAATGCTATATATCTTGGAACCTTGTGCTTTGCCATATGATCAAGAACAAACTGCTTCATTTCCTCAACTGAAGACTCCTCACCCGGCTTAAGCACTATGCATGCCATTATTTCTTCACCATAATCCGCATCAGGAACACCGATTACCTGTACATCCTTTATCTTAGGATTGGTGTATAAGAATTCTTCGATTTCCTTCGGATAAATATTTTCTCCGCCACGGATGATCATATCCTTTATTCTGCCTGTAATCTTGAAGTTACCCTCCGGAGTACGTCTTGCAAGGTCACCTGAATGAAGCCAGCCGTCGCTGTCTATAGCAGCTGCAGTAGCCTCAGGCATTTTGTAGTAGCCCTTCATTATGTTGTAGCCTCTTGCACAGAATTCTCCGTCCATATTGTCACCAAGCTCTTCGCCTGTTTCAGGGTCAACTATCTTACACTCAACACCGAAAATAGGACCTCCGACAGTGTTCACTCTCGTTTCAATACTATCAGTTGTCTTACTCATTGTTGTTGCAGGACTTGCCTCAGTCTGTCCGTAGGTAATGCATATTTCTTTCATATTCATCTTGTTGATAACGTCTTCCATTACCTTTACCGGACATGGTGAGCCTGCCATAATTCCTGTTCTCATGTGTGAGAAATCAGTCTTATCAAAGTTTTCGTTTTCAAGCATAGCAATAAACATTGTAGGTACGCCATGGAACGCTGTGATCTTTTCCTGGTTGATACAAGCAAGACCTTTTCTTGGTGAGAATGCTGTTATAGGTGACATTGTAGCGCCATGTGTAACACTTGCAGTCATAGCAAGAACCATTCCGAAACAATGGAACATAGGAACCTGTATCATCATCTTGTCGTTTGTAGAGAGATCCATACAGTCTCCGATTGCCTTACCATTGTTTACAACGTTATAATGAGTAAGCATTACACCCTTAGGGAAACCTGTAGTACCGGATGTGTACTGCATATTAACAACGTCATGCTTGTCTATCTTTGAACGCATTTCTTCGATTACTGACACAGGAACTGTATCTGCAAGATTCATTGCTTCATCCCATGTAAAGCAGCCGTCCTGCTTGCTGTCAGTTGTGATGATGTTTTTAAGGAACGGAAGTCTTTCTGAATTAAGCTCACCGGGCTTGCAGGAAGCAAGCTCAGGGCAGAGCTCCTTCATTATCTGAACGTAGTTGCTGTCCTTATATCCGTCGATCATTACGAGAGTGTGAGTATCAGACTGATGGAGCAGATATTCAGCTTCGTGAATTTTGTATGCTGTATTTACTGTAACTAAAACAGCACCTATTGTTGTACATGCCCAGAATGTGATATACCATGCAGGAACGTTTGTTGCCCAGATCGCAACGTGATCGTCTTTTTTTACACCCATTGCAACGAGGGCTCTTGCAAAACGCTGTACATCATCACGGAACTGCGGATAAGTTCTTGTATAATCAAGCTCTGTATAGCGGAATGCATACTGCTCCGGGAACTCCTCGCATATTCTGTCAAGTACATCAGGGAATGTTTCATCAATAATTGTTTCCTTAGGCCATGGATAATATCCTGTTCCTCTGTCATCAACCTGAAGCTTGCTCTTTTCAGCGATGATATATGGTTTCATATATCTTGCAAACTGAGGGAATACGATACCTGCTGCGTAAAGATCCTTAGACCATCTCTTTACCCATTCAAGTGAAACATATCCTGTATATCCGATTTTCTGAAGAGCAGAAAACATCTCATGAAGCGGCATATCACCTTCGCCCATAAGCTTGTATACGAGATTTCCGTTCTCAACAGCAGAATCCTTGACATGAACAAATCTGATATATTCTCCGAGGTTTGAAGTTGTCACTGAAGCTGATTCGTTCATATATCTGTAAGGGTGATGCATATCCCAAAGTGCACCAACTGCCTTGCTGTTTACCTCATCAAGAAGCTTCTTAAGACGCGCAGTATCCGAATAAACACCGTTTGTTTCAACAAGAAGTGTTACCCCGTTTTTTTCTGCTACTGCACATATTTCCTTGAGTACAGAAGCTACATAGCTGTCATCGACCTCTCCTGTCGGTTCAGGTGTAAGATCTCCGAGAACTCTTATATACGGAGTGCCAAGCTTTGCTGCAAGTTCGATATACAGTGTAATTTCCTCGATATTTTCGTTATACTTGTCTGCAAACTTGAGACATGCACCGCATGAAAGACATGGAATTTCAAGGTTGAGTTTTTTCATTTTAGCGATAGTATCGTTAATTTTTTCAGGTCTGAACGGCTTTGCTTTTACAGTATTGATTTCTTCGCCTACACCTCTTACTTCAATTCCGTTAAAGCCAATGTCCTTTGCCATTGAATAGATTTCTGTCCACGAAAAATCCGGACACGCAAGTGTTGAAAAACTGATTTTCATTTTCAACCATTCCTTTCTTGGGGTAATTTTTTTAGTTAAAAAAGACCTTAAAACACTAACCAAGGTCTTTTAAGATAACAAAAAAGCTCCTCGACTCTTTGTTATCTATACGACAACTAAAGAGACGAAAGAGCTGAAAGTTTTTTTATTAATAACCTCTTCCGCGGTACCACTCTTCTTCATCCGTAAAAGGATGCACCTTTAAGTGCTGACACACCCTAACTCTGTTACGGGAGTTCCCGTCTGTATTTACTTTAAAAAATGTTTCAATACAGCAGCTCCACAGTGAGTTCAACAATATTCACCTGATATCTTGCACCAACCGATATCTCTCTGAATAGTGAAAACCTTGTCTACTACTCTGCTTCATCGCATTTACAATTTTGATTATATCACTTTTAGAGGCTATTGTCAAGAGAATTTTTTTGTTTTTTCATGGAAGATAAATACACAAAATCTTACTTTTCCCCTATCAGTTTATCTTATTTTTTGCAGGAAGCATGTTTTTTGCAAGATAAATATATCCTGCTGCTTTTTCAGGGGTAAAATCATTTAACAGACTCATAGACGACTTTGCAAGTACATTTATATAACTTTCGAAGCTGTAATAATAATCCTCTGAACAATTTTCAAAAACGTTGTCCTCATCATCATCTACGGAATCTTCGTCTTCAAACAATTCATCATCGTCATCATCTTCATAGTCATCTGTATAATAATCATCGTCGTCATCATAATCTTCATCATCAGACTCATCGTCATATTCGATGTAGCTTATTCTGCCGTTTCTGAATTCGACACAGGTAATAAACATACTGTAAAAGGTTCTCTTGGTGCCAAGCTCTTCGCTAAGTACTGAGAAAATCTCATGAACATCTGTACTGTCAAAGAGAAAATTGAAAACTCCATCAGAGTATATTTCTGAAATTTCTTCATAATCTTCATCATCAAAACATTTTCCGATAAAATCAGTATATATTCGTATGATCGCAAATGCTCTCGAAATTACCTTGATCCTGTCGGCTTCGTTTTGAAATACGTTCATTTTTTTGTATTCCATAAGTGCCCACATAAGTCTGTACCAGTACATATCATGACCGTTTTCCCATAATGCTGCGCTTTCAAAAATGTCATAAACATCTTCCCACTTCATTTTCATAACACCATCCCCCTTTTCTGATAAATAAAGATCTTTTCCTATTTTTATTATATCATATTTTTTAGTTGATTTCAATAATATCGACTAAAAAATCACATTAACGGAGAGAATATTTTGAGTATAGTGCCAAAAAATCTATAGAAAAGTGATATTTCGCCATAATTTTCTCTTGTTATTTCAACACACGAATCGAGAGTTTTTTCAAAATCATTTTTCATCTGAGTCAGTGCATGAGTATTATACATATATACGCCGTTTTCAAAAAGCATATAAAAGCTCCGGTAATCAAAATTCGCCGTTCCTACTATTCCGCATATATCATCCGAAACAATTGTTTTAGAATGAATAAAACCGGGTAAGTACTCATATATCCTTACTCCGCCTTCGATAAGGGTCCTGTAGTTTGATCTGGTTACTGCAAAAATATATTTTTTATCAGGAATATGAGGAGTTATAATACGCACATCTACACCGCTTGAAGCCGCCAGCTTAAGAGCCGTCATCATATCGCTGTCCGGAATAAGATATGGTGTAGTTATATAAACATAACGAACTGAGCTGTTTATTATTTTCATATATGACATCTCAGCTGTACGTTCAGAATCGCCCGGCGTATCATCAAACGGATGAACTATACCATTTTCCGTGCAGCCATCCGGAAAAACTATATCAGAAACACGATCCGCTTCCCCTGTACAATATTTCCACATATTAAGAAAGCTTTCTGTCATGCTAAGTGCCGGAGAACCTGTAACCATCAGTGCCGAATCCTTCCAGTATCCAAATCTTTCTTTTTTATTTATATATTCATCAGCAATGTTTATCCCGCCGGTAAAGGCTGTTTTTCCGTCTATCACTGCTATTTTCCTGTGATCTCTGCAGTTAAAGAACACATCCGGAAACGGATGTATCGTATTGAACGGAACAGCCTTTATACCATTGTTTTTCAGCTCATTTCTCAGTTTTTTATCAAACATAAGACAGCACATATCATCATATATTATTCTTATATCGACACCATCAGATGCTTTTAATAACAGCAGTTCTGATATTTCATCCCACATTTTGCCTTTGCTTATTATAAAATATTCAAGGAAAATAAACTTTTCCGCTTTTTTAAGCTCCGAAATAAAATCCTCATAAAATATTTCTCCGCAAGGGTAATACTTCGTCTCTGAATTGTTATAGAACATCGAACCGGAAGCGTTATAAATATATAGAAGATGGGAAAATATCTTTTCCGGTATCCTTCCGTCGTTTTCAGGCGGCTCCCCTCTCTGTTCACTAAAACTCACAAGTCCTGACGCATTGCGTCGTCTTTTCTTTAAAATAAGATAAAAAATCCAGCCAACCGGTGCAAAAGTCACTATCAGAATACTCCACGACAAAGTAAACATAGGATTTTCATTTTTATTAAAAAGTGATATTATCAGAACAAGGTTCAAAAGATTCATAAAAAGTCTGACATAAGACGAACACTCGCTGAGCTTATTTACGAGCACAAATACAAAAACAAGCTCCAGTGCAATAAAAAACAACGCAAATGTCAGACGACTGCTTATAAGCCTGAAAAGCTTTTTCATAAAAAATCCTCCGACATCTTGAAAAATTCCTGTAAAACAGCTATAATGATTATATGTTCAAACCGTTAAAAATATTTATAGAAAGGGTGTATTTTTATTGAAGAAAGTATATTTTATATATAATCCTCATTCAGGTAAAGGGACAATAAAATCAAAACTATCCGATATAATAGATGTTCTCACAAAATCCGGTTACGAAGTAACTGTACATCCTACCCAATGCCGGTTTGATGCATCTCATATGGCAAAAAAAATATCAGAAACAAGCAGTGATATTTATGATTTTATTCTTTGCTCCGGCGGAGACGGCACACTTAATGAGGTAATAAACGGCCTGATGAATACCGAAAACAGACTCCCCGTTGCGTATATTCCATCAGGCACAACAAACGATTTTGCTCATAGTCTTAATATCCCCTCCGATGCAGAAAAAGCGCTGAAGGCAATCTTATCCGGAAAACAATACCCCGTTGATATCGGAAGCTTTAACGACAGATACTTTACTTATATAGCCGCCTTCGGTGCATTGACAGAGGTATCCTATGAAACTCCACAGCAGACAAAAAACGTATTTGGTCACGCTGCATATATATTGCAGGGATTAAGACATATAAAAAACATCAGATCATATAACCTGACCATAACACACGACGGAAACACTATCACCGATGAGTTTATTTTTGGTATGATCTCAAACACAGCTTATGTAGGAGGTCTTCTTTCACTCGGAGAGTTTTCTCTCGATGATGGCATGTACGAAGTAACTCTTATAAAAACTCCCGAAACACTTTTAGAGTTTCAGAAAGCACTGTCATCTCTTATCAATATTTCTGAAGCTATAGACACAGAGCATGTAAAGTTTTTCAAAACCTCAGATATAAAAATCGTATGCAACTCAGAAATAATGTGGACAATAGACGGCGAATGCGGCGGTGATCAGCGCAATGTCCATATTTATAACAACCAAAAGGCTCTGAGCTTTATTTCACCCGGCAAAGATATAACAGCAGAAGCTTCTGAATAATACACAAAAACCTGTTTCTTCTGAGAGACTCTCAAAGGAAACAGGTTTTATTTTTTATCAGTGTATTACATATCCAACATACGGAAGCTCACGGTATTTTCCGTTATAGTCCATTCCATATCCGACAACAAACTTATCGTCTATTTCAAAGCCGGCATAATCAGCCTGTATATCCTCAAGGCGCCTGCTTTTTTTATCAAGAAATGTACATATTCTTATGGAGTTCGGACTCTGCTTAAGATATATGTCTATAATCGACTTCAGAGTTATTCCTGAGTCAACTATATCCTCTATGATCAGAACATCCTTGCCTGATACGTTTATATCCGCTCCATAGCAGAGCTCTATCTTTCCTGCTTCATTTGCACATGCTCTGATACAGTTGAGCTGACATGGCATACGAAACTCTCTGAGCAAATCAGCTGAAAAAAACATAGAGCCGTTAAGAACACAAAGCACCATAAGCTCATTTGTTCCCTGATAATCGTGTGATATCTGAGAAGCAAGTTCTTTAACTCTTCTCGAAATCTGTTCTTTGGTAAAAAGACATTTTATTCTCATTTGATTTATTATTCCTTTTTAATTTTTTATATCCATTCAAGCATGATAAGCATGTATGTGAGAAGATAATCATAAGCAATAGCAGCAAGATGAATACCATCACCGCTTGACAGCTCGCTTATAAGGCTGTTGTTATCTCCCTTGAGATACTGCGCTGCATTCACAAAAAACACCTTATCACTGTTAAGCTCATAGACCATTTTTCTGAGCGTTTCATTATATGTATCGATCTTATCGTTGTTTGTAAAAGAATTTCCGTATGTGACAGGCGTTATAGCAGTGATGATTATTTTAGAATACGGAGATACTTCAAAGATTTTTTCAAGAAGAGTTTTATAGTTTTCTACAAAAACCTCTTCTGAATGAATGTTTATATCATTCATTCCAAGCGAAACAAAAATATACTTTGGTTTCTTTTTTTCAAGTATATCAAGCAGTCCGAGAGAAGAGCCCTTGTACTCGAACTTTGTTTCAAGAACATTTCTTACGCCTATAGAGCCTACCGCAAGTACGTTGTCAGCGTTAAGTCTTCCGTAAACGCTGTATCCCTTTGATATAGAATCCCCTACTACTACGATATTATCAAGATAACGCTGATCGAGCAGAGAAATATCCTCCGGCTCAAGCGATACATTTTCAAACTTGATCTCAGATAGTTCTGAAAAAACACGTTCAGAAGGTTTTGTTATCTGAAGAGGTTTTTCTACTTCAACAGGGTCAGCATTCGGAACAATAACTTCTTCACCGCTGTTCTCCTGATTTATTGTTTCTTTATCATTGATTTTTTCTTTGTTTTTTGACGAACATCGCACAATCGAAAACGCCATAAAAACAAATAAAACCAATAAAACAGCCAAAGCACACAGTCTTCGCTTTTTATAAATATCCATAAAAATACACCACCTGCAAAAAAATATAGCTCCGTATCGTCCCTCAGGAGATACAGAGCCTTATAAGCTTCAAGAAATCATTTTGCAAGCGCAAAATATGCAAGTACAAGTGCACCAAGTATGATTCTGTACCAGCCAAAAACCTTGAAATCATGCTTTTTTATATATCCCATAAGAAACTTTATGACTATTATAGATACTACAAACGCTACAAGCATAGCTGTTATCAGAAGTACTGCCTGAGCGGCTGTAAAATCCAGACCAAACTTTACTATCTTAAGAAGACTTGCACCAAACATAACAGGAATAGCAAGGAAAAAAGTAAATTCTGCAATAACGCTTCTTGATATACCTATCGCAAGTCCACCCATTATAGTTGAACCTGAACGTGATGTTCCGGGAAATACAGCTGCAATAAGCTGAAAAATTCCGATAATAAAAGCATCTTTGTAAGTTATTTCGGAAAGACTGTTTATTCTTGTCTTTCGTTCTTTGTTTTTGCTTTCGAGAATAATGAATGCGACACCAACAAGAATAAGAAAAACTGAAACAGTAACAGGATTATAAAAATATTTTTCAAAAACCTCATCAAAAAGCAGACCTATCACCGCTGCCGGAATACATGCAACGAGTATTTTGAACCAAAGTGTAAATATATCCTTTTTAATTACAGGCTTTTCTTTGAATGAAAACGGAAATATCTGCTTCCAGTACAGAACAACGACAGCCATGATAGCACCAAGCTGAATAACCACATCGAACATACTCTTGAAGCTGTCGGATTGTTTAAGCTGTATAAATTCATCAAGAAGAATAAGATGGCCTGTACTGCTCACAGGAAGCCATTCTGTAATACCTTCAACAACACCAAAAAAAATCGCTTTTAAAATTTCTGCAAATGACAATATGTACACCCTTTCTTAAATCGTAAACGACATATTTGTCTGCCGTTTATGATCAGCCGGTATGCACTAAGCTAACGTAGTCAGCGGATGTGCAAGGCAATAAAAATTAAATTATTATAATGAATGTAAAGATATTTTTGCATTCATTATAATATTAACATATATGCAGGAGTTTGTCACTATATTTTTTAAGTTTTTTTATTTTTTTTAATCTAAAATCTTGTGATACAAAAAATCAAATTGTTTTTCATGCTCTGACTACTGACCTGCTATTCACAACATTGGTATTTGCTACATAAGATATTATATAAACGACATTTTCCTTTAATACCGGAGGTAAATATGAAAAAAACGTTTTTTATTGCAGGCGGAGACCTGCGTCAGATATATGCAGCAGAAAAACTTTCCGAATTTTTTTCGGTATGTATAACAGGTTTTGACAAAAACATAAGTATTCCTGATACGCTCAGATCAGAGGAAAGCATACCTCTGTGTGCAGCACCATCAGATTATCTTCTTCTCCCTACTCCCGTTTCTTCTGATGACGTTATGCTCAACGCTCCTTTCAGCCAGAACGGGATATCCATATCAAAGCTTGTGTCAACTGTAAAAAAAGACGGCATAGTTTTTGGAGGAAAGATCTCAAAAAATGTAAAAAAAATCTTCACTGCTGAAGGAATAGAAGTTATTGACTACCTTGACCGCGAGGAATTCAGTGTTCTGAACGCTGTACCGACTGCTGAAGGAGCAATCCAGTTAGCACTTGAAGAAATGCCTGCGACTATTTACGGATCCAAGATACTGATCACAGGATTCGGCAGAATATCTAAAATCCTTGTAAAACTCCTCACCGCCATGGGCGCTGATGTAACAGTTGCTGCCAGAAAATATTCCGATCTGGCATGGGCGGAGATTTTCGGCTGCAAGAGTATCAGTATTTCCCGGATCGAAGAACACGGCGAAAAATACGATATAGTATACAATACTGTTCCGTCTGTCATACTCGGAAAAAGCTTTCTTGAAAAGCTTAACACTGACTGTCTCATGATAGATCTTGCCTCCAGACCCGGCGGAATTGATTTTAAAGCGGCATCAGAGCTTGGAATAAAAGTAGTATGGGCGCTCGGTCTTCCCGGAAAATCAGCCCCTGTTACTTCAGGCAGAATAATCGCAGATACAATAAAAAATATACTTGCAGAAAGAGGTGCCATATGAGTAAATTTGAAAAGCTTAAAATAGGATTTGCGCTGACAGGCTCTTTTTGTACTTTTGAAAAAGCCTTTGAGCAGATGAAGATACTAAAGGAGCTTGGCGCAGAAATAGTGCCCATAATGTCTTCAAACAGCAGCATTACTGATACACGCTTCGGCTCAGCACAGGAGCATATAGAACAAATAGAAAAAATATGCGGAAGAAAACCGATACTTACACTTACAGAGGCAGAACCGATAGGCCCTAAAAATATGACTGATGTCATGCTCGTTGCGCCGTGTACCGGAAATACTCTTGCGAAGCTCGCATACAGTATAACAGACTCTCCTGCAACTATGGCAGTAAAATCCCATCTCAGAAACTCCCGTCCTGTAATTATCAGCGTATCAACCAACGATGCTCTTGCAGGCTCGCTGAAAAACATCGGCTATCTTATGAATACAAAGAACTATTATTTTGTTCCTTTTGCTCAGGACGACAGTGCAAAGAAGCCATCATCACTTGTGTGTGAGTTTTCCAGAATACCGGAAACTATTCTTGCCGCGCTTGAAAACAAACAGATACAGCCTGTTATTTTTTAATATATGACTATAAACAGCTGAAGCCCCGGTTTTTAATGGTTTCAGCTGTTTTTTTATATAAAAACCGATAACAAACAGTTTGTGAAAAATATCAATAAAAAACCTAATCAACAGTATGATATGCACAAAAATTCTATTGACTTATTTTACATAAATATAGTATAATATTTTTTGCAACTAAAAATTTTTTTGAGAAAGGATTGATAAAATGCTGAAAAATATTCTGGGATGTGTAAGAGAATACAAGAAAGCCTCTATACTTACTCCGGCTTTTGTATCACTTGAAGTGGTTGCTGAATGCTTTCTTCCTCTCCTCATATCCGATCTTATCAACAAAATACAAAATGGCTGCGATATGAAAATAATCACAAAATACGGCCTGGCTCTTGTTCTGCTTGCTTTTGTTTCACTCGCGTTAGGAGTTCTTTCCGGACACTATTGCGCTATCGCCTCATGTGGATTTGCTAAAAATCTTCGCCATGATATGTTCCACAAAATCCAGGAGTTTTCCTTTTCTGAGGTTGACAAGTTTTCAACGTCAAGCCTTGTAACACGAATGACTACTGATGTAAGCAATCTTCAGATGGCATACATGATGATAATCCGAATTGCTGTCAGATGTCCGTTTATGCTTATTTTCGCATTTATAATGTCCGTAAAGCTCGGCGGCAAGCTGGCGCTGATATTTGCAGCAGTTGTCCCTCTGCTTGGATTCGGACTTTTCAAAATAATAAGCGTAGTAAGACCTGTTTTTGTAAAAGTATTCAAAAAATACGACAGACTCAACGAATCTGTTCAGGAAAACATCAAGGGAATGAGAGTTGTAAAATCTTTTGTAAGAGAAGATTATGAGCAGGAAAAATTCAACAAAGCCGCAGATGATGTATGTGCTGATTTTACAAAAGCCGAAAAGCTTCTTGCGCTCAATACACCTTTGATGCAGCTGGCGATTTATATCATAATGATATTTGTTTCCTTCTTCTGTTCAAAAATAATAATCTCTACAAACGGCACAGAGCTTGGCATCGGTACACTTTCCGGAATGCTTACATATTCTATCCAGATACTTATGAGCCTTATGATGGTTTCCATGATATTTGTCATGGTAACAATGGCTATCGAGGGAGCAAACAGAATTTCTGAGATCCTTTCCGAGGAAAGCACATTAAAAAACCCCGAAAACCCTGTTACATCACTCCGTGACGGAAGTATTGATTTTGAAGATGTAAGCTTCAGATATAACGGAAACTCAAACATGGCCCTAACCAATATAAACCTTCACATAAAACCGGGGCAGACTGTAGGTATCATAGGCGGAACGGGTTCATCAAAGACAACTCTTGTAAATCTTATCTCACGACTCTATGATGTTACAGAAGGAAAAGTCCTTGTCGGCGGTGTTGATGTAAGAAACTATGATTTGGATACCCTTCGAAACAACGTTGCGGTTGTACTTCAGAAAAACGTACTTTTTTCAGGTACTATCAAGGAAAACCTCAGATGGGGAGATCCTGATGCAAGTGATGAAGAGCTCGAACGCATATGCCGTATTGCTATGGCTGACGAGTTTATACAGAACTTTCCTAAAAAATACGATACATACATAGAGCAGGGCGGAACAAATGTTTCAGGAGGTCAGAAACAACGTCTTTGTATTGCACGTGCACTTCTGAAAAAGCCTGAGATCCTGATACTTGATGACTCGACCAGTGCTGTTGATACAAAAACAGATGCTCTTCTCCGAAAAGCTTTTAAGGAAGAGATACCCGGCACTACCAAGCTTATAATAGCTCAGCGTATATCATCTGTTCAGGATTGTGACCTTATTGTTGTTATGAACGATGGAAAAATCGATGGCACAGGTACACATTCAGAGCTGCTTGAAACAAACAGTATCTACAGGGAAGTATTTGAATCCCAGACAAAAGGAGGCGGTCTGAATGGATAAAAAAACAGGTGGATTTGCAAAGCCCGGCGGTTCTTCACGTGCTGCAGCGGCAGCAGCAGCCAGAACGTCTTCAGTAAAGAAAGGAACGCTTAAACGTCTTATAGGTCTTCTTCTTGAAGAATACAAGGTAATGCTCATTGCAATAGTAATAACGATGATAATATTTTCACTCGTAAGCGCAATGCCGGCTATTTATATTGAAAAAATATCTGCTCTTATAACAGACGGACTTCTTACAATAAAAGAAAACGGATACACCGAGTTATCAGAGTTCAGTGCAGTATACAAAGAGATGTTCCCTACTATAATCAAGTATGTTCTCATTATGGTATGCGTGTACTTACTGGGACTTGTTTCGGTTTTTACATACACAAGACTCGGCGCTATAGTTACTCAGGGTTTCTTATGCTCTCTGAGAAAAAGAGTATTTGCAAAAATGCAGAACCTTCCTATAAGGTACTTTGATACGCACAACCATGGAGATATCATGTCACACTATACAAACGACATAGATACACTTCGTCAGCTTATTTCACAGGCTTTGCCGAACTTTATATCTTCGGCTCTCACAATAACACTTCTTCTTTCGATAATGCTTTACTACAGTATATGGCTTACTCTTGTTGTTGGCATCGGTGTCATTGCTATGTTTGCTGTAACAAAAATAATAGGCGGAAACTCTGCAAAGTATTTTATCAAACAGCAGGCAGCTCTTGGCCGCACCGAGGGTTATATAGAAGAAATGATACACGGACAGAAGGTAGTCAAGGTTTTCTGTCATGAAAACGCATCAAAGCAGGACTTTGACAAAATAAACGAACAGCTTTGTCAGGATGCCACAAACGCAAACAAGTTTGCAAACATACTGATGCCTATCATGGGCAACATAGGAAACATTCTTTATGTAATCGTCGCGTTTGTCGGCGGAACTATCTTACTCAATAACTGGACCAATCCTTCAATAAACGCCCTGCTCGGCGGTGAAAAGTTTATGACCGTATCAGTTATTGTTACATATCTCGGTATGACAAAACAGTTCTGTCAGAATATTTCACAGGTATCTCAGCAGATAAACTCAGTCATAATGGCGCTGGCAGGTGCATCAAGAATTTTTGATCTTCTTGATGAAAAAACCGAAGAGGACGAAGGTTATGTAGAGCTTGTAAACGCCTCCGAAGGAAGCGATGGCCTTACAGAATCTCCGGTATGCACTGGCATATGGGCATGGAAGCACAGGCACGGCGACGGAACAGTTACATACACACGTATCGAAGGAAATATAGTCTTCGATCATGTTGATTTTGGATATGAGCCAGACAAGATCGTACTTGATGATATTACCCTCTATGCAGAAAAGGGTCAGAAGATAGCACTTGTAGGTTCAACCGGCGCCGGCAAGACAACTATTACAAATCTCATAAACAGGTTTTACGATATTGCAGACGGAAAGATACGTTACGACAATATAAACATAAACAAAATAAAAAAATCCGATCTTAGACGCTCACTTGGAGTTGTTCTTCAGGAGGTAAATCTTTTCACGGGTACCGTAATGGAAAACATAAAATACGGAAATCTGAATGCTACCGACGAAGAGTGCATAGCTGCAGCAAAGCTTGCCAACGCAGACGGTTTTATACGTATGCTTCCTGACGGATATAATACCATAATAAAGGGAGACGGCTCGGATCTTTCACAAGGTCAGCGTCAGCTTATATCCATAGCAAGAGCGGCAATAGCTAATCCCCCGCTCATGATACTTGACGAGGCAACAAGCTCTATTGATACAAGAACAGAAAGTATTGTACAGAAGGGCATGGATGCACTTATGAAGGGACGAACGGTTTTTGTAATAGCACACAGACTCTCAACTATCAAAAACTCTGACGTCATAATGGTAATGGATCACGGAAAAATAATCGAGCGTGGAAACCACGAACAGCTTATAGAGAAAAAAGGAACATACTACAGACTCTATACCGGTGCTTTTGAGCTTGATTAAAAAAATCTGATACAAAAACAAAACAGATACTATACAGGATATGAATAAATCCGATATAGTATCTGTTTATTATTTTATGCTGTTTTTTTATCTTTTTCTTTTGCTGTAAAAGCAAACAGTATCATGAAGATAATACCCGAAACAAATAATACTGCGTTTACAAGTATAAGAATATCTGTAAACCTGTTACAAGCTCCTGTTATTGACGCAAAAATATGCGATGCCTTTATAGCAAATCTGTTATAGAACCCGGAGGTCTTCAGATAAATACATACAGCCAAAACAACTGTCGAAACTGAACCTGAAGCAATACCGAGCCAGTAAAAAGTATTGGCTATACGTCCGATATTTGCAACAACAATGATAACTATCATAAGCGCCACAAAGCCAAGTGCACAGATGACCAGCTTATCAGCATAACCTGCTACAGTTCTTGCCGGAGAAAGGTATCCTGCCTTATCTATGGTTCTGAACTGATATACATCTACAGTATCAAGAATATATGATGAAGCGTTTTTGTATACTGAACTTGTTTTTTCGTAATAAACGTCATCCTTTTCATAGTTTATAGAAGCTGCATATTCCTCAAAAAAGCTGTCGATAGAGTTTTTCAGCACATCAAGCTTATCAGAAGAAGCTACGAACTCAGGCTTCTCTGTTTTTCCGTTTATATACGAAAAAGCAACGGAGATGTTTTCGTTGACAAGCTCCTTTACAAGTTCCTTTGTTACTGCTTCCATATATACGTCTGCCGGTATACCGGTTGCATTTTCTTCTCTTTCAAAATGCTTACGGATCTCGGAATGCGTTTTATCATAAACGTCATTTTCTTCAAGTATGCTGTGATAAACACCGGGCTCCAGAACAGAATATTTTATAATGACAGCCGCCTGTGCCCCTGCCATGCCGAAAAACAGCAGGACAGTCACAAATGTACAGAGTACGTAATTTTTTAACTTATGCATGTCACACCTCAATTATAAAACGCTTTTTCAGTAGGTTCACATATAACGGCAACTCGCTGTGTTGATGAACCCAGAAGCTGCTTCACACAGGTATAGAGCGTGAGCTTGTCTTCCTTTGTCTGAGAAACATATTTTTTATCTGTTTTTTCAAAAATAGCTTGTTTTACTACTTTGTATGAAAACTCACCGTATGAGGTGCTGAGCTTTACTATATCACCTTCCTTGAGCTTATCAAGGTCAGCAAAAAATGTGTTTACATGAGCATCTATAACCGTATTTCCTTTGTCTCCTATAACAGCTGAGGCTGAAAGCTGACACGCTCCGTTCTTAAGAAGTTCTTCACTGCTTCCCCAGTATACAGGAACATAAAGGTTTATTGCTTCACAGGATAACATTGCGTACTGCTCTCCGAAAGCCGGATAAACAACTTTTCCTTCTTTGCTTGTAGCTGCTGTGCTGTCTTTTTCAAAAAGCTTTATATCGCCGCTCACTACTATATCATCAGCAGCCGAGGTCGTATTTCCCATTTTATCACTGAAAGCAACGTTAAGATATGTAACAAACTTGTTATAAGGAGTGATCCCGAGCAAAACTGTCAGGGCTACACAGATTATGAACAAAAGTACAGGTGTTATTATGAGCACAGGCTTAGGAGTAGGTTTAGTCTGTCTGTTTTTCTCGTCTGCCATCAGCCTCACCTTTCCTGACTTCCGCGTTTGTTATAAAAAGCCATGACTGTTATTCCGCCCGCTGATAAAAGTATCAGACCAAACGCAGCAAGAATAAGAAAAGTATAGTCTATTCCCGTATCGTCTACAATAACTCCCATTGAAGCAATATCTACAACATCACCCTGGTCATTTCGTATGCTGTACTCAATCTTGTCCTTTGTAAGACTGTCTACAGAAATATTAAAGCCAAGACTGGAGCCTGCGTCGATCAGACTATTTATTATCTCAAGCTGAGTTTCTCTGTCAAGATCCTTGATGATATGGTTTTTTTCTTCAGAAGTAAGACCTGCTATGTACTTATCCTTCTCCTCATCAGTAAGCGATGAAAAATCCTTTTCCGGAGCAACTGCGTTACCTGTGCTGCCTGTGTTTTCAGATGCTGATGATTCGGGAACAACAGGAGCTCCTGAGTTACCGTTTTCAACGTCCGGTGAAGCATTGTTTCCGGAGTCCGGTACAACGTTGTTTCCTGAGTCCGGTGCTGCGTTGTTTCCGGCATCAGGAACTGTGCCGTTTCCTTCAGAAGGAGCGGATTCAGGAGGAGTCGGATTACTTTCACCAAGATAATCTCTTATCGCTTCATCTGCCCTTCCTGCATAACGGTTAAGCTCAGCTACCATCACATCATATTGCTCCGGAGTAAACGAACCGGACTCAAGATAGTTTATACCCTGCTGCACGTAGCTTTCTGAAAAACCTGCAGCTCTTGCTGCGGCTATAACGTCTTCCTTTGTTGCTGCCTCCACTGCCTCAGTACTTCCTGACAGGCAAGGAGCTGCCGCTATCAGAAAAGCAATAAGCAAGCTTTTTATTTTTTTCATTTTATACCTCTTTTCTGTTATACACTTTATCATATATGACGAACAAGTTCATTATATCATATGATTAAAAATATTTCAATAAGATAAAAACAGAAATATTTTACTTTTCGACAGTCAGTGATTTACTGACGGGCTGCTATCTTGTATTCATCTCCGTCTCTATAGTACGGACAAACCTGATAATGTCCCTGTATAAGTCTTGCAAACTCGTCTTCATCTATATTCATTTCACATACATAGCTCTCCCACTCTTCATCATAGGCATAAAAAGCACAGGTTTCACAATCCTTCATAAAAAACTCCCTCTCTTATAAAACAGAGTGAACCAGGAAAGATCTGATCCACTCTGATTTTGTTATTATGAATAGTGAAAGTCAGATTTACTTTGACGTTCACTATAGTTTTTAGCACCTTCTGCTGACACTATCAGATATCGTTGCTTATAATATCGTCAAGAGTCTGTCTTCTGACTACAAGACGGTCTGATTCGGAATTTACGAAAACAACAGCCGGCTTGCAGAGTCGGTTATAGTTTGAGGACATAGAGTAATTATATGCACCTGTAGCACATACAGCAATTATATCACCGGGTTCACAGTTCTGCAATGGCATATTTTCTCCTATCATATCCCCTGTTTCACAGCATCTTCCGGCGATTGTAACACGTTCCGTCTTAGGTTCGGAAGCCTTGTTTGCGACTACTGCGTCATATTCTGCCTGATACAGTATATATCTCGGGTTATCACACATTCCTCCATCAACTGATATATATGTTCTGATGTCGGGAATTATCTTCTTTCCGCCTACTGTATAGAGAGTGATTCCGGAAGAACCAACTATGGAACGTCCCGGCTCGATTATTATGAACGGTCTGTTTATACTGTTGCTTTCACAGTATTCGTTTACTACCTTAGCTACAGCGTTCATATATTCATCATACGGGAGCGGATCATCGCTCTCAACATAACGTATACCAAATCCGCCTCCGAGGTTGAGTTCTCTTACCTCATATTCGAGTTCATCCTTTATCTTCTTGATAAAAGTCATCATTATTTCGGCTGCAGCAACAAAACCACGGGTATCAAGAATACTCGAACCTATATGGCAATGAAGACCGAGAAAATCAAGGTTTTTGCATGAAAGAACCTTTTTTACAGCTTCATAGGCTTCACCGGTCTCAAGCGCAAAACCGAACTTACTGTCTATCTGTCCTGTACTGATAAAGCTGTGTGTATGTGCATCTACTCCGGGCTTTATTCTGAGAAGCACAGGAATAACA
The DNA here is from genome assembly GCA_015066815.1 of Ruminococcus sp. Lineage (GTDB taxonomy): Bacteria > Bacillota > Clostridia > Oscillospirales > Ruminococcaceae > HUN007. The sequence goes on along the minus strand of SVNR01000017.1, from coordinate 15,391 downwards.
GTGTTTCTTTCCGCTGCGATACGGTCAAGTGAAGCTATCTCGTAGACATTGTCAGCAACTATACGGCCTACTTTAAAATCAAGAGCCATGTTTATCTCTTCGGTTGACTTGTTATTCCCGTGAAATACAGCCTTTGACATATCAAATCCGGCCTTGTACGCTGTGTACATCTCTCCGGCAGAAACAACATCTATTCCCATGCCTTCCTGCTGCATAACACGATATATTTCTTTGCAGGAAAAAGCCTTGCTTGCAAAGCAGACCATTCCCCTGCCTTCATAGTACTTTTCAATACTTGCCTTATATGTACGGCAGTTATTTCTTATCATATCCTCGTCCATAACATATAACGGAGTACCATACTTTTGTGCGAGTACAGTAGTGTCAGCTCCGTTTATAGTGAGGTTACCTTTTTCGTTTACGTTCAGATTTTCTGATACAAACATAGCTTATTCCTCTCTTTTTTTTAAAATCTTTTTTTATTATATCATTTTTTATTCTGTATTTCAATAAAAAAACTTAAAAATATCTTTTGGGGAATAGTTTAGTGAATTGTCAAAGTAAATGCAACACGGGAAATATACCTGTTGCATTTACTTTGAAGGTGTTGCGTTAACTATAGGGCAAATCCTTATGATTTATGCCGCTGCCATTTCTGGGAAATCGTTGCACTTGGCATAACTCTATGACCTCCTGCTGCCGTGCAATGATGCTGTCGATCTTTTCGCATTTGGTGTCGAGGTAGGTGGAGATGCGGAACTTTGTCGCCTGACGTGAGTTGACACGATAACCAACAGAGATGATAGCGTCGAGGTTGTAGAAATCTACATTACTCTTTACCTGCCTGCTTCCCTCAAAAATATTACTTTCATTCTACCCATTCTTCCAGATACTCCATCGCCCACGCAAGCTCATAATCCTCTTTTTCACAGAATATCTTCATCGCTGCATCATAGTCAAACGGAATCCGTACTTCAAGCGGATTGCGGCTGATGCGATCATGAGCGGTATCCACACACGGCTCACCGTTTTCATCTAAAATCAGTCCGACAGGATAACCTACAAGGATTTTTCCACCGGAAAGCACACACATGCCTCCGGTTTCCTGATGGCTGCCATTCGGGTCGGTAATACCTGCAAGAGTTACATTCGGAAGCTTTGAAAGAGCTAATGCTACGCCGTCACCGGCACTTACACAATTGTAATTAGTCAGTGCAACGACCTTAAGATCTGCAAATTCCCCGTCGCCATGTATCTTCTGATCGGCAACACAAAGATATGCTCCGTTTTTACGAACTCCGAATCCCTGACCATACAGGTCATCCTCTGTCAGCAGACTTACCAGGGCACTGCCGACTTCAGCCCTGCCGCCGAAGTTATTACGAAGATCAATTATCAGATATTCCATGCCTTGTGCTTTGAGATTACGGATTTTTTCTCGGAACATTTCCCTTGCCCATGTATGCTCACCTTTCAGATATGACAAAGCATCCTGAAATCCGTTATCTGTCTTTTCTCTGTTCAGCACAAGATAACCGCATTTTTCATTAAGCATTTTTGAAGCAAGGTTTTCAGGAAGAAATGTATCTATGTCTTTCTGCGTTTCAATGGGCGGCACCTGTGCAAATGCGGTTACAGCCTCACGGAATGTATGCATTTCCCCAAGATCAGAAAGTGTCACAGTCTTTTCCTTACCGGTCGCATCCAGAAACGTCACATCAATCGTACTGCCGCCCACGCCGGATAAATTCATCACAGCTATGCGGTCCTCGTTGGATTTTACAGGAGAACCCTGATCCATCACATCCTCTGCTGCTGCCTGCAGAACCGGCTTGCCGTTCCATCTTGTGATAACAGTTCCGTCTTTAATACCAAGTGCCTGCACTTCATCTGTCGTGCAGACTGCGATGACATCATGATTATCAAGCATTACCATTGCAAGTCCGTATTCATGCTGCTCTGACGAAGAGGCATAGGCTTCCTTATCATACTGCCCCATTACAAAAACGTGACCATCATGCAGTTCATTGCAGAACATCGTTACAGCGTCGCAGAATTTTGCAGGATCCTGTTCCTGTTCAGCAGATTCAACAAGAGGCATATACTTTTCTTCCAGCGAGGCAAAATCTGCTTCTTTCCATTCTTTCAGTATATACGTCCTATCCATTTCCTGCACAAGAGCATGGAATGAATCCGTATAGCTCATACGTGAAAAATTATTATAATTCGGCGAAAAAGCACAAAAACAGAATCCACACAGCACAGAAAGGATGCCGGTAATTGAAGCTGCAACTCTGTAACCGGTCCTCCGCTTTGCAAAAGGAATCGGAATCAATGCAAAAAACGCAATTGCGTACATCACGGCGAAGTGAGGATACATTGCAGTATAGATCATAAAATGAATAATCACCGTTATGAGCGGAATCAGACAAAGCAGACGCCACAGCTTTATTTTTTTAGCATTATCACGCCAGCGGTGATGCAGGATTGCCAGTATAAGCAAGGTGATCAGTATTCCGACGCACCAGATGATATGCGTTGGATTTGCCATATCAAACAGATGATATAACGAACCGAAAAAAGTGTTCATAATTAATTTCTCCGATAATACAAAATAAAAACCATCCGCTGACTACGTCAGCTTCGTACATTATATATGCCGCAGATTCAACGAAATATATTTTTTATTTTACCAAAACGAACATAATTTGTCAATGATTCAAAAAACGGTGACTGCATATTACCTTGTTACAGATTTTTTTCTAAGAAATACGCAAGCAAAAAATCAAACACATAAATATTTTTTTGTTTTTTGTATTTTAAACCTTGTAATTAACAAAAATATAGTTTATAATAATATTATCTCATAATATTTTTTAGCAAGGAGTATATAGCAGATATGTATAACAATCTTATGGATTCTATCGGATTTATATCAAAGGCAGATCCGGAAGTAGCAGAAGCAATGAACAAGGAACTCTCACGTCAGAGAAGAAATCTCGAACTTATCGCAAGTGAAAACATAGTTTCACCTGAGGTTATGGCGGCTATGGGTTCTGTACTTACTAACAAGTATGCTGAAGGATATCCGGGCAAGCGTTATTACGGCGGATGCGAGTGTGTAGACATTGTTGAGAACATCGCAATCGAAAGAGCAAAGGAGCTCTTCGGCGCAAAGTTCGCAAACGTACAGGCTCACTCAGGCGCACAGGCTAACACAGCCGTTTACTTCGCTCTTCTTGAACCGGGCGACACTGTTCTCGGTATGAGTCTTGCTCACGGCGGTCATCTCACACACGGTTCTCCGGTAAACCTCTCCGGAAAATACTTCAACTTTGTTTCATATGGTCTTGGAGATGACGGAAGAATCGACTACGAAAAGCTTGAGGAGCTTGCTAAGGAAAACAAGCCTAAGCTTATAGTTGCAGGCGCAAGCGCATATCCAAGAGCTATTGATTTTGAAAGAATTTCAGCTATAGCAAAGTCAGTAGGCGCTATGTTCATGGTAGACATGGCTCATATCGCAGGTCTTGTTGCAGCAGGATGTCATCAGTCACCTGTTCCTTATGCTGATGTAGTTACAACAACAACACATAAAACTCTCAGAGGCCCAAGAGGCGGTCTTATCCTCACAAACGACGAGGAACTTGCAAAGAAGATAAACAAGGCTATCTTCCCCGGTATTCAGGGCGGCCCTCTCATGCACGTTATCGCTGCAAAGGCTGTTTGCTTCGGCGAAGCACTCAAGGACAGCTTCAAGGAATATCAGCAGCAGGTTGTTAAGAACGCAAAGGCTCTTGCTGACGCTCTTGTAGAAAAAGGCTTCAATCTTGTTTCAGGCGGTTCAGACAATCACCTCATGCTTGTTGACCTTCAGTCATTCAACATCACAGGTAAAGAGCTTGAACACAGACTTGATGAAGTATATATCACAGTAAACAAGAACGCAGTTCCTAACGATCCTCAGAGTCCGTTTGTAACAAGCGGTGTACGTATCGGTACTCCTGCAGTTACAAGCCGTGGTCTCAAAGAAGATGATATGAAGAAGATCGCAGAATACATATATCTTGCATGTACTGATTTTGAAAACAGTGCAGACGCTATAAGAGCAGGCGTAAACGCTATCTGCGAAAAGTATCCTCTTTACGAATAATCCGAAAAATATTTAAAGCATAAAAAATCAGGGACTTATTTTATAAGTCCCTGATAGTTTTTAAATATATATACTTCATCACAGAAAGGAGCAAAAGCATTGTCAGCACCTCTGGCAGATAAGATAAGACCTAAAAAAATAGAAGATGTAGTCGGGCAAAGACATCTTCTTTCTGAAAACAACGCTCTGTATAAAATAATAAAAAGCGGAAAAATCCCGAACATGATTTTTTATGGTCCGTCAGGAACAGGCAAAACAACAGTGGCACGAATCATTGCCGAAAGCACAAATAAAACCCTGTACAAGCTGAATGGTACCTCCGCTTCTACAGATGATATCAGACAGGTCATATCAGAAACAAATACCTTTTCAGGATGCAACGGAATACTGCTGTACCTTGACGAGATACAGTACCTCAACAAGAAACAGCAGCAGAGTCTTCTTGAATATATAGAAAACGGACAGATAACGCTTATAGCCTCCACAACAGAAAACCCGTACTTTTCAGTCTTTAACGCGCTTATAAGCCGCTCAACTGTTTTTGAATTCAGACCGGTAAACTCTGAAGATATAGCAAAAGCCGTAAAAAGAGCATACTCGATAATAGAAGAAGAAAACAGTTACAAAATCACCTGTGAAGATGGCGTTATAGAGCATATATCATTTACCTGCGGCGGAGATGTAAGAAAATCAATAAACACAGCAGAGCTCAGCGTGATCTCAGGGACTCCTGATGAAAACGGGATAAGGATCTCACTTGAAAATGTAAAAGAGCTTGCTCAGCGCAGCAATATGAATTATGACCGTGACGGATCACAGCACTACAATATATTATCCGCGCTGCAAAAATCCATCAGAGGTTCTGATGAAAACGCTGCACTGCATTATCTTGCAAGACTTCTCGAAGCAGGAGATCTCATATCTGTATCAAGAAGACTCCTTGTTATTTCTGCTGAAGATATAGGGCTGGCTTATCCCTCTGCTATCACGATAGTAAAATCATGTGTTGACGCAGCATTGCAGTTAGGCATGCCGGAAGCCCGTATACCACTTGCCGAGGCTGTCATTCTTCTGTGCACTTCTCCAAAATCCAACAGTGCCATATGCGCAATAGACGAAGCACTCAACGATATCCGCCATAACGAATACGGAGATATCCCGCCGCACCTCAAGGACGGACATTATTCGGGAGCACAGAGTCTCGGTCATGCAATCGGCTACAAATATCCTCACAACTATGTAAACCATTATGTTCCTCAGCAGTATCTTCCCGACAAAATCAAAGACAGGATATATTACAGATTTGGTGATAACAAACAGGAACAGGCCGCTCTTGCATACAGAAAAAAAATAACAGAACAGAAAAATTAAAAACGTGTTTCAATAAGCTTTTCGGCGTTTTCGGGAGTGTATCTCCAGTAATCAATATGGTCTGAATTTATAAAATACCGTATATCACTCTTTTTCGGTTCACGCTCCGCCGGATCCGCTATTACGAGCTTGACTTTCATCTTGTCCGGTATCAGAGCTTTTATGTACACGCTTGCAAGCTGACCTGCATGTATATTTTCCTTGTGTTCAGCAAGTCCTGCAAGGTTTGGCGCAAGCTCCACAAAAATACCGTAGCTTTCCACTGAACGTATGATTCCTGTAACAGTTTCTCCGGCATGAAACATAGATGCATTTTCCATCCACGTTCCGAGAAGCTCCTTGTGTGAAAGATATATTCTCGGATACTCACCCACCTGTTCAACGCTTTTTACAACTGCTTTGATATTCTGATACAAATCAAAACGGTCAGAAGGATCTGATATCCTTGAAACAGATATCGAGTCAACAGGGATCATCGAAGAAATACCGCATCCGATATCCACAAAGCAGCCGAACTGCTCAATGTGTGTAACCTTTGCGTCTATTATATCGCCTGCCCTGAGCTTAGATACGTATTTTTCATAGCATTCGTTCTGAGCGGCTTTCCTCGAAAGAACAGCCATAGAAGGAGTTCCATTCTTATCTCTTATGATTTTCATCACTTTAAAGCACACAGGCTTACTGACCCTTGAAATAAGAGCCACATCCTTCAATGAACCGTCCTCGATTCCTATTGCTCCGTCTGTTCTCGGTATTATTCCCTTGATGCAAGGAAGATCAACAATAAGATTATGCTCCTTATCACAAATAACCGCATATGCTTCAAGGATTTTTCCGCTTCGTGCCGCCTCTTCTATTTTATCGAGGTCGTTTATCACATTCTGATTTTCCTGGCTGTCAATTAAAATTCCTTCCGGATAATACTTTTCCATTATATCCTCCCTGATATTATTTTTTTCATCTATAGTAAACGACAATATATTTGGCGTTTGCTATTAGCCTGTATGCACTAAGCTTTTGCAGTCAGCAGATGTGCAAGGCAATAGAATGAATTTATCTTTTTGAATGTAAAACACGTTTTACGTTCAATATAATAATATTCTCTGAATAGAAAAGATATACATCAGGAAAAGAAAAAACTGCAGCGTATTGTAAACGCCGCAGCTTCTAAGGATTATTTTTTTTCAGAATCATTCTTATCGTTGTTCTTGGGCTTTCCGCTTAAAAGAAGGCAGGCAATTATAAGAACCACAGCTACAATACCAACGATTACCGGAGCTTTCATATTCCTTGTATCACCTGTTGCAGGCGAAGCAGCAGCATAAAAAAGAAGATTTGATAAATATAATAAGTTCATTTTTATATCCTCCGAATTTATTATTTTTGAAAATGTTTATAACATATTTTTCTTTACAATAAAACAGTATAGCATATTTTTTTTATTTTTTCAATACATATCACAAACATTTTTTTAGGCTGACGCTGCAAAAAAAGCGCAAGGCAATAAAAAATAAAGGCAATAATAACGAACATAAAAATATTTTATACGTTCACTTGACACATACTTTTACTTTACTCTGTCTTGACACAGACTTGTAATGTAGAGTATAATTATAGTGAATGTGAAAAAATTTTTTTTACATAATTTATGTGATTTTATCTACTTGGGAGAGCAGAACAAAATGAATTTTTCAGAAGCAGCTGGCTACATATCGGCCTGCGAAAATTATGGCATAGTTCCGGGGCTTGACAGCATCAGAAGATTATGCAATGAACTTTCTAATCCTCAGGATAACATAAACTTTATACATATAGCAGGAACAAACGGAAAAGGCTCAGCAGGAACTTTTCTGAACAGTATACTGACTGACGCAGGATATAAGACAGGACGTTATATATCCCCTGCTGTTATGGATTATCTTGAAAAAATACAATATAATAACGAAAACATATCCGAAAGCGAATTTGCTTTTTACATAGAAAAAGTAAAAAAAGCTGCTGATTCCATAGTAAAAAAAGGCTTTCCACATCCGACAGTATTTGAAATAGAAACCGCAGCTGCGTTTTGTTTTTTTGCAGAAAAGGACTGTGACATTGTACTCCTTGAAGTCGGTATGGGAGGAAAAAACGATGCAACAAACATCATTTCCAAAAGTATTCTTTCTGTAATAACATCTATAAGCCTTGAACATATACAGTTCCTTGGAAATACAATAGAAGACATAGCCCATGAAAAAGCGGGAATAATAAAGCATGGCGGAAACGTAGTTACACTGACTCAGAATCCTTCTGTAACTGACATAATCAGAAAAACATGTCATGACAGATCTGCATACTTAAAAATCTCCAAAATCTACAATATTTCAGATATCCGCTTTGAGAACGGTATTCAGATTTTTTCATATAAGGGCTACAAAGATATTACTCTGAGTATGCTCGGAAAATTCCAGACGGAAAACGCCGCACTTGCTATAGATGCATGCGGAATACTTAATAACAACGGTTTTTGTATTTCAGAAGAAAATATATACAACGGGCTTCGCACAGCAAAATGGCCGGGAAGATTTGAAATAATAAAAAAATCATCTCCTATGATCATCATTGACGGTGCCCACAATGTATCTGCCGCAATACGTCTGAGGGAAACAATAGATATATACTTCAGCGACCACAAGATCTCCTATATAATGGGAATGTTCAAGGATAAAAACTACAACGAAATAGCACGTATAACAGCTAAGCGTGCAGACAAAATATTTACAGTATCCACATCTGGCAAACGAGGTCTTGATGCACATGAGCTGCTTGAAACTATAACACAGTACAACACCAACGCCGCCGCTGCCGACAGTGTTGATGATGCTCTGGACAAACTACAACAGGAAAAATATGATATAATCATTGCCTTTGGTTCGCTTTCCTTTCTTAACGAGGTAAACCGATATGTGAGTAAAGCGAACGAAGCAAACGGAGAATCCGAAAAATGAACTTCAGATTTGAAAAAATCCTAACCCATCCTACCTTTAAAAATCATATTACACAAATACAGAAAAATGAAACAAACAGAGTTTTCTGCAAGCATGATATGAATCATCTTTTATCAGTTGCACGAATCGCATATATAATCTCTCTTGAAAAAAACTATAACATATCAAGGGATATAATATACGCATGTGCATTACTGCACGATATCGGAAGAACTGCAGAATATGAATCAGGTGTTTCCCATAACGCCGCGGGCGCATTGATCGCACGGGATATACTTCATGATTGCGGATATGATTCCTCCGAAATATCCGGGATAACCGATATAATATCAGCCCATAACCACAGCAATGACGTGGAAAATTCATCAGCTCTCGAAGAAATCATATGCTCTGCTGACAGACTTTCAAGAAACTGCTTTGACTGCAGTGCGTACGAGCTATGCAACTGGACAGAAGCCCGGAAAAACACCACACTTGTTTATTAAGGAGTCAAAAGTGATTATAGGAAACAGGATCTTCAAGGACCACACGTATATAATGGGAATACTGAATCTTACTCCGGATTCTTTTTCGGACGGCGGAAAATTCAACAGCACGGATACAGCGCTTAAACATGTAGAAAAAATGATACTTGAAGGCGCTGACATAATAGACGTAGGCGGTGAATCTACACGACCCGGGTATAAAAAAATATCCGATTCTGAAGAAACCGAACGTGTATGCAGCATAATAGAAAAAATCAAGTCCTGCTTTGATATTCCCGTTTCCATAGACACATACAAGCACACTGTAGCAGAAAACGCTATAAAATCAGGTGCCGATCTTATCAATGATATATACGGTTTCAGATACAACAACGGAAAAATGGCTCAGACTGCAGTAAAATACAACAAGCCTGCATGCCTTATGCACAATCGTGACAATACGGACTATAAGGATTTTCTTTCAGATGTTACAGAAGACCTCAGAGAAAGTATCAGAATTGCAAAAAACGCAGGTCTTTCCGATGATATGATCATACTTGATCCCGGAATAGGCTTTGCAAAGAGCCTCGAACAGAATCTTTTGCTCACGAACAATCTCGAAGCTCTTCATACACTTGGCTTTCCCCTGCTTTACGGAGCGTCACGAAAGTCAATGATAGGTCTTTCTCTTGATCTTCCGGTTTCCGAAAGACTTGAAGGAACGCTTGCTACAACAGTACTGGCGGTATTGAAAAACTGCCTGTTTGTACGAGTACATGATATAAAAGAAAACAAAAGAGTAATAATGATGACTGAAAAAATAACAGGCAGGATGTGAGTGATACAATGGATACAATAAAAATAAACAACCTCGAAATCTTCTCAAACCATGGTGTGTTCAAAGAAGAAAACATACTCGGACAAAAGTTTATCGTTTCTGCCGAATTAAAGCTTGATACAAGAGCCGCCGGAAACAGTGATGATCTTGAACTCTCTGTAAACTACGCCGAAATATGCCTTCTTATAAAAGATATAACAGAAAACAACACCTACAGCCTTATAGAGACACTTGCCGAAAAGATATGCGAATCAGTTCTTCTTAATTATAGCTCTGTGGAAGAAATAAAAGTCGAGGTAAAAAAACCATGGGCTCCTATTATGCTTCCTCTCGAAGATGTAAGTGTATCTATCAGGAGAAAATGGCATACTGTATATCTTTCTCTCGGTTCAAACATGGGTGATCGTGAAAAATACATTACAGACGCTCTGAGCTTTATAGCTTCTGACAAGCGCTGCAAGGATATCAAAAATTCAGGTATGATAGAAACGGCTCCTTACGGAGTTACCGATCAGGCACCTTTTTTAAACTGCTGTACAGAGCTTAAAACTCTCTGCTATCCTCATGAGCTTCACGAGCTAACATCAAAGGCAGAAGAAAACGCAGCCAGAGAAAGAAAGATCCGCTGGGGTCCGAGAACACTTGACGTAGATATCATACTGTATGACGACCTTATACTGCATGATAAGACCCTTACGATTCCTCATATCGATATGCATAACAGAGAGTTTGTACTTGAACCGCTTGTTGAACTTAATCCTTATGCAATCCATCCCGTACTTCAAAAATCCGCCCTATCCATGCTTCAGGAGCTGAAAAACAAATGAATATAATAGCTGCTGCAGATCTTGATATGGGCATAGGCTGCAATGGAAACCTTCTGTATGATATACCTGAAGACAAAGCATTTTTCAAAGCCATGACACTTGGAAATACGATAATCATGGGAAGAAAAACCTTTGAATCCCTTCCTTTTAAACCGCTTCCCGACAGGCGCAGCATAATCCTTACAAAAAACAAATCCTACTATCACAAGGATATCGAGCTGTGTCATGATATGGACTCGCTTTTTAACCTGATATCAGACATTCCTACGGAAAAAATTTTTGTCATAGGCGGAGAACAGATCTACAGGTCTCTGCTCGGATATTGTGATACGGCTTTTATAACAAAGGTTTATGCACGAAAAGAAGCTGATAGCTTTATTCCTGATTTTGATTCGATGGACGAATGGCACATTTCCGAAAAATCAGAATTAAAAAATCATAACGGGATTTTTTACAGATTTATAACATATAAAAGAACGCAGAGTATAGTTTAAAAAATATAAGCTATACTCTGCGTTTTTATAATTATAGTGAACGTCAAGATATTTTTTTATTCACTATACAAAAAGTTTTTTTCTATCTCTTCGAGCATACTTTTCTTCAAAAGCTCATCAGCAAATGATGCTCTTACAGAGTTTACAAGAAGTGTTTTCAGCTCCTCACTTCCGAACCCGAACGCTTCACATACTTTTGCAAGCTCTATTTTGATATTTGTTGAAGACACACTCATATTATCTGTGTTTATAGTAACAGTTATGCCTTTTTCCATAAAATACGGTATCGGCATTTCGCTTATACTTCCGAAAACACAAGTGTTGATGTTGCTTGTGGGACATATTTCGAGAGGGATATTTTTTTCTTTAAGAATATCTGTTACTGACGTATCCTCTGCAGCACGGACACCATGCCCTATTCTGAACGCCCCGTGCCTGAGCGCATATTCAACGCTTGACGCTCCGAGAGCTTCACCCGAATGAACAGTAAACGGAACACCGAGTTCTTCCGCTGCGCTGAAAAAATATTCATAGTTCTCGTTCGGAAAAAGAGCCTCTGCTCCTGCAAGATCACAGGCACATACACCCTTTCCCAAAAACTCAGAAGCAAGTGAAACTGTTTCGAGGTTCTCCGCTTTATTATCAGCGCCGTCACGCATACAGCACAGTATCAGCTGCGCTTTAAAGCCGGATTTTTTTATCCCTTTTATTGCTGCTTCAGTTATACACCTCTGAGAAACCCCTTTAAGACAGTGCTTCTGCGGAGCAAATCTGATCTCAGCGTATATAAGTCCCTGGCTTTTAAGCTCACAGCACAGATTGTACGTGCATTTTTCTACGCTTTTTTCAGATTGCATAAGCGACACCGGGAGAGAAAATTTTTCAAGATATTCATTAAGGTCCCTGCAATCATCTGAAACCATAAGAAGTTGTCTTAGACTCTCGTCATCCTCCGGCAATGATATATTTTCAAGCTCTGACAGTTCTCTTGCTGATTTTACTGAAACCGAACCATCAAGATGAAGATGAAGATCAACACAGCAGCTAAGCGAATTGATTTTTTCTGATATATTCATTAAAACCACACCACCCTTATATTTATTGCCTTGCACGTAACCTGCAAAGTAAGCGGTTGTGCAAAAAAAAGTTTTTTATTTACTATGATTATACCGCAAAGTGATTTTTAAATCAACATATTTTTTATCATAATATTATATTTTTTGCATAGAATTTTTGTAGAGGTGAATTAATAACTATGTATGCATCTGCAAAAATCAAATGGAAAGAACTGATAACGAGTCTGCTGATCGCACTGGGAACAGGTGGTCTTTCGACTCTTATCACAGGAAATTTCGAAATATACAACACTCTTGAACGTCCTCCGCTTGCACCGCCTGCTGCAGTTTTTCCGGTTGTATGGACTATACTCTTTGCTCTTATGGGTATTTCGGCGTATATGATATATATTTCCGACAGCCCTGATAAAAAAACTGCACTTATCGTGTATGGAGTACAGCTGTTTTTTAACTTTCTCTGGCCGGTGATATTTTTCAGAGCACAGCTTTTTCTGCCGGCGTTTATCTGGCTGGTTATTTTATGGCTGCTTGTTGCACTGATGATTATTCTTTTCAAAAGAATAAAACCGATAGCCGGGCTCTTACAGATACCATATCTGATATGGCTTACTTTTGCAGGTTACCTTAATCTTATGGTGTATTTGCTGAACAGATGATCCCCGTTTCTGTCCGCTCCCCTGTTGTTTATAGTGAACGAAAAAATATTTTTTGAAAAAACTCTTGAACTTAAACCTGTTTGATGTTATAATTATAAATATAAAAATTGAACTTAGGTTTGAACTTTTACGTTTATAAAATTGAACTTTATCTGAAAGGCAGGTTTTCTTAATATGCCTGACAATGTTTTTTCTGAACGCATCAGTCTGATTATGAAACAAAAGAACATAAGGCAGATCGATATTGTAAAGGCAGCAAGTCTTAGCGGAATAAAAATAGGAAAGAGCCATATCAGCCAGTATGTAAGCGGAAAAGCAGTCCCGAGAGACGATAAGCTAAAATTCATTTCCGGATATCTGGACACAGATCCGGATTGGCTTATCGGGAAAAAAAATACAGCTGATAACTGCGGCTCATTATCAAATAAAAATACAGGAGAGATAAAAATGCGGGAATTTAAAAAATCAACAAAGCTTAACAATGTACTTTATGATGTAAGAGGACCGGTTGTTGAAGAAGCAGCAAAAATGGAAGAAGCAGGAACACAGGTACTGAAGCTTAACATCGGAAACCCTGCCCCCTTCGGCTTCAGAACACCGGATGAAGTTATATACGATATGAAGAGCCAGCTTACTGAATGCGAAGGCTACTCACCTTCAAAAGGTCTCTTCTCAGCAAGAAAAGCTATCATGCAGTATGCTCAGAACAAGAATATACCTAACGTGGGTATAGAAGACATATACACCGGAAACGGCGTAAGCGAACTCATAAACTTTTCTATGTCAGCTCTTCTTGATAACGGCGATGAGGTTCTTGTTCCTTCTCCGGACTATCCGCTCTGGACTGCATGCGTTACTCTTGCAGGCGGCAAAGCAGTTCATTATATCTGCGACGAAGAATCCGACTGGTATCCGGATCTCAACGATATCAGAAGCAAAATAACTGACAGAACAAAAGCTATTGTCATAATCAATCCGAACAATCCTACCGGTGCGCTTTACCCCAAGGAGATCCTCGAACAGATAGTTGAAGTAGCAAGAGAACATCAGCTTATTATTTTCTCTGACGAAATCTACGACCGACTTGTTATGGACGGAGAAAAGCATATTTCTATAGCTTCTATGGCTCCTGATATTTTCTGCGTAACATTCAGCGGACTGTCAAAATCCCACATGATCGCCGGCTTCCGTATAGGCTGGATGATACTCAGCGGAAACAAAAAAATTGCCTCTGATTATATCCAGGGACTTAACATGCTTTCAAACATGAGACTTTGCTCCAACGTTCCTGCACAGTCAATTGTACAGACAGCACTCGGCGGATATCAGAGTGTAGAAAACTACATAAAGCCGGGCGGACGTGTTTATGAACAGAGAGACTATATATATAAGGCTCTTAACGACATTCCGGGTATCACAGCTGTAAAACCAAAGGCTGCTTTTTATATTTTCCCTAAGATAGATATAAAAAAGTTCAATATCACAAACGACGAACAGTTTGCACTCGATCTTCTCCGTGACAAAAAAATTCTCATAATACACGGCGGCGGCTTCAACTGGAAACAGCCTGATCACTTCAGAGTAGTATATCTCCCCCGATTAGAGGTTCTTGAAGAATCTGCAGAAAAAATAGCTGATTTCTTAAGCTATTATAAACAATAACTGAACAATCACAAGTTAACACAAAACCGGCAGACGTATATGAACTGCCGGTTTTTGTTTTTATCTTATTTCATTATAGAATAACGATACTTTATTCTGCACGGTTGATGCCATGCTGTTTTCATCGATTTCGCTTGCAAAAAATCTTTCGGTTTCTTCTTTTATTATCTTCAGCTCTCTGCTGTTTTCCGCAAGATTGTTCGGACAGTCAGCACAGGTTATTGTATTCTCCATAAGCCTTATATCTTGCCGTTTTATCATTTTATTCCATAGAATTATCACAAACCAAGGCCATTCTGTATGTATAAAAATCGGAATAAAACACATTACACTCTCCAAGCCTCAAAAAAAGCTGCTCACAATCATATACCAGTGAGCAGCTTTTGTATTATAAAAAATATGTTTCCTTAAATATCTCCTCCGCAGAACTTTTCTCTGTAGTTTCTCATAGCTTTTTCTATAACAGCAACCGCTTCTTCAGGACCTCCGATCGCTCTGACCTCGGTTGTTTTCTTTGTTTCAAGCTGCTTGTATACAGAGAAAAAATGCTGAAGCTCATCAAAAATATGGTTAGGGAGCTCCTTGACATCTTTATAACCGGAATATGTAGGATCACCAAAAGGAATCGCAATAATCTTCTCGTCTCCCATACCGCCATCGTCCATGCTCATAACTCCGATAGGATAGCTTCTTACGAGCGTAAGCGGTTCTATTGTTTCAGAACACAGGAGAAGTACGTCAAGAGGATCTCTGTCATCGCCGTACGTTCTCGGAATAAACCCGTAGTTCATAGGATAGTGTGTAGCTGTAAATAAAATACGGTCAAGCATAAGCATTCCTGTTTTTTTATCAAGCTCGTACTT
>SVNR01000016.1 GCA_015066815.1 Ruminococcus sp. | reverse complement strand
TGTACAATTCATATATGGACCTCCGGTTTAATAGTTGTGTCGTAAGCGGTCAACTTACACTTCTATTATATCGGAAGGTCTTGTTTTTTTCAAACCTCATATTTGTTCATTACAGGAATGCTTTCTTGTACTGAATGCTTAAAAATTATAAAAAAACATATTAAAAATTAAGGGCAATTATATTGAAATAGCATTTTACCCCTACCTATAAAGGTAGGGGTAAGTTATTATATTTTCTCTACAGCTTTCATTTTCTGCTCTTGTGTTACATGTACATATGTATCATACGTTATCGAGATATCTGAATGTCCCAATATATCGCTTATAATCTTAATATCAACACCTAAGCGAAATAATTTACTTGCAAACGAATGCCTGAGCGTATGCATTCCGGTTCTGGGAAGATTACAATTTTTCAGAATGACTTTAAATGCTCTATCCAAACTACGATATGTAGTATCAATAATTCTGTCATTGTTTCCGGTAACACGCTGAAGATTATTTAACGCAGAAATCGCTAAGTCATTAAGTGGTATTTTTCTGTTCCCGTTTCTTGTTTTTGTACTTTGCTGTACATCAATATATTTTCTCTGACTATCAGAACCTCTGTTTTTTATTGTAGCTATATTTTTACATATATTCATTTGTCTTTTATCAAAGTCTACATCAGACCACTGCAAAGCTATGGCTTCACCCACTCTGATACCTGTTGTCATCAGCAATACAAAACAATTTCCAAAACGATATTTGTAGCTGCCATTCTCTATTTTTAACGCTTCTTTTTGAAATATATCCATCTCTGTATCAGTCCAGAACTTTACTTTTCTATTCGTTTCAAACTCTTTTACTGACAGTCCAGCTTGATCCGCCGGATTTTTATCAACTATACTTTGACTAACAGCGTATCTCATACACGCTCTGATTGCCTCATATGCTTTTTTTACAGTAGAATATGAATATTCCTCTTCTTTCAGGAATCTTATCATATCTTCAATATCTGCTGTAGTAAGCTCATCAACACGAACATCACCCAATATCGGTATTATCTGATGTGTAACAGTAGTGTCCAATCTATCAAAACTCGTTGGTTTCAGCTTCTTACGCTTATATTCAAGCCATTTAAGCACATATTCTCCGATAGTTTCAGATTTGAATTTGTGTTGATTATCATCATACAATACCTTTAACGATAAGCACAACTCAACATCACAAGTATCGTTATTGCGTTTTTCTGAAATAATCTTTTGCCCTGTTATCGTTATAGCTCGCACCCCATCACCCAACATACTTAAAACATCCATATATCATATCCCCCTATACATAAAAAAATCTATGTGCTATTATAGCACAAATATAATTTTATAAATAGCCCTGTTCATAAAAGTATACCTATACGAACACTTCAAACAAACTTATTTTCACTATAAAACAGCGTTCAAAAAAGTTCTTGTTTCAAATAATGAACGTTCATGTTTTTTTTGCACTTTTTTGAACGTTAGAAAATAAAAATTGACACTCTACGACAATCATGATATAATTACAAAGAAGGAGAACATTCTTCATTATTTTGTTTTTTCTATATTCCCCCGATTTGTTTTTCTTTCCAACAGCAGCCTTACTGGCTGTTGTTTTATTTTATCCAAAAAAGAAAGGGAGATTATCAATGATATATGGATACGCCAGAGTCAGTACAAACGGACAGAGCTTAGAACGACAACTATCACAACTACGTTTATATGTTCAAGAAGATAGGTTCATAATAACTGATACCCAAACCGGTAAAACATTTGAAAGAAAAGGCTATAACAGCCTTGTAGGAACTGAAACAACAGCACCTTTACTACACGAAGGTGATTTGCTTATAGTCACTTCTCTCGATCGTTTCGGACGCAGCTATACAGAAATACAGCAACAATGGAAGCATATCACTCAAACGCTTAAAGCAGACATCAAAGTATTGGATATGCCTTTACTTGATACTCGTACTGAAAACAATCTTGATGGAAAATTAGTCTCTGATCTGGTACTACAGATCTTATCTTATGTATCAGAAAAAGAACGTATATCTATTAAGGAAAGACAAAAGGCAGGAATAGATGTAATGCCTCTTGATAATGAAGGGAGAAAAATATCAATCAGAACCGGCAGACCTACAGGACGCCCCAGAACGCCTTACCCTGATAATTGGCATGATGTATATATCGAGTGGAAATCCGGCAAAATAACTGCCACTAAAGCAATGCAAATGCTTAATCTTAAAAAGACTGTGTTTTATAAGCTTGCAAAAATTTATGAAAAAACGAAATGTTTATAATTAAAAAAGGAGCTGTAAAGAACAGCCCCTTTTTGCTTAAGGAAAGAAAGGTTTCCTTAAATCAGTAACTCAAACTTCGCAGTTGAAAACTGCGAGTGCATCTTGAAAATTCAATAGATAGAGACAAAAAAATATAGTATGTAGTCTCCAAAAATGTTATAATGAAAGTACCACATAATCATCATAAAATCACAAAGGAGATTACATACTATGTCTAAAATTATAACACAGAAAGCAGAAGAAAACATCCTAAAGCAACTGAAAAAACTGAAGTCGGAATTATAAAGGGTGAGTGGTTCTTCTTAGCTAATGGAAAGAAAAAATCCATAAATGCGAATGGATTTCGTAAGATTGAAAAAATAAGTGAGTGAAAAAGATGAATGCTGATACAGTTTCAGAGATTTTGTGGAGAATAGTGATAATTTTCATAGTGGTTTGGATGATTGGTTTTTCAATAGATCGGCTTCGTATGCTAAAGAAAAAGCGTGATTTATATGAAAAACTGAAACACGATGTAGAGGAACTCGAAGCTGAAGTAGAGCGTATAAAGAAAGAAGATAACATAGATGATTAGTGTGAAGAGGAAAACTAATGCCAAGAAAAGAATGGTATCAATAATAAGTTTTAAGCATTGAATAAACTATCTCCCGACAGTTAGCTAAAATATGACTGTCGGGAGATTCTCTTCACATCACAAATTAAGCAAATAATTTATTTAAACGTATCAGGGTTTATGCTTATTTTCTACTTTTTTAATCCCTGATTATTTGAAATAAGCTCTTTAACCCTCGCCTTGTCCTCTCTTTCTATCTTTACAACTTTCACATCAGCACTCGCTGCATCTGACACTTCATGTTTGATATTACTCTGCTCAAGCATAGCTATTTCACAATCATTGAGCTCCATGTAATACGGATCGCTAACTCGTGTCTGTTCAAGCTCCGCATTTGCGTTTATGTCAAGCATCTCTGTCAGTTCAGCAAGACGTGCACTCTTTTCATATAATTCTTTTTCGTGTACAAACGGTTTACCACACTCAGACTTCGCATCTTCAAACTGTTTTCTGACTTCGGATAAATTTTCAAGCGTCTGATCACACATCTTGCTGAGCGCATCAGGATTCAGCAGATTGTCAAGTCTTGTGATATTGCCAGAACCACTGCTGCCGAATTCTATTCTATATGTTTCATTGTTTTTTATCTGTCCGATATATTTTTGAGATAACGTATCAAATGCTACAGCAATTTCAAAACCTTTGTACTCGGCAATGTTATTGTAACCGCCGCCTACAGAGGCTTTTCTTATTGCATTGAGCATTTCTTCACCGGCTTCAGATTTGTCTGCTATAAACTTATCACCAATTTTTATTCCCGGAAATTCTTCTCCGGACATTGTGTTGATGTGTTTTATATCATCATTAATCTTTTCTATCCTTGCTTCAAGCCGTGATATTTGTTTTGGAAATATCTTCACGATATTATCTTCAAGTTTGAATTGCAGATTATCATGATTTGCCTTGAGCATTTTCAGCTTTGTGACTTCTACATCAAGATCCATCTTTTCTTTGATAAGAGGATTACCGGCGGATAATGCTTTTATTTCCGCATAGCTCAATGTTACATCATCAACGTCTTCGCACGAACGCACTGGGGATTTTGACGTCATTATCTGCGATATAAACTTCTGCTTATTTTCTAACATCTGATACATATAGGCGTCGAACGTGCCTTCTGTAACATATCTGAATAGCTGCACCTTTTCGTTTTCATTTCCCTGTCGTACCATTCGCCCGCGTCGTTGCTCCATATCTGCCGGTTTGCATGGAACATCAAGATCATGACTTGCCACAACCTTATTCTGCACATTTGTTCCTGCTCCCATCTTTAGCGTAGAACCTATCAATATACGAACTTCACCGGTACGCACTTTAGCAAACAGTTTTGCCTTATCTTCATCTGTCTTTGCGTTATGTATAAAAGCTATTTCTTCAGCCGGAACGCCTCTGGAGACAAGCTTATTTTTGATATCATCATATACGCAGAACTTTGTACCATTCTTCTTTTCATCTGCCGGATCTTGCGGAACCCCGAGATCCGAGAAGATCAGCTGTGTAGATCTGTTTTCAGATGTCCTTTGCCAGATATCATATACATTGTCAACACACATATTAACTTTACTTCCTTCTTCATCGGGAAGTAAAGGATCAATAAGTCGCTGATCCAAGCCGATCTTTTTACCATCAGTTGTTATGTTAAGCATATTATCCTGGGTCGGCAGTACTTTTCTGAGTCTAATATCCTTAGCCCTGCTTCCAAGTGATTCAATAAGTTTTTCCTGAGTTTTTGTTGGTTTAGCAACTATCGTTAGCGCTTCGCATTCAGGCACTTTCAGATTAAGCGTATCCGCAGTCTTTATATCAGCTACTTCCCGGAACATACACATTAGCTCAGGAAGATTTGTAAAGTTTGCAAATCGTGTCTTCAGCTGATATCCGTTACCTTCGGGCAGTAATTGATTTTCCGTTACCGTCTGAGCAAAGTTCGCAGCCCAGGCATCGAAGAAATTCATACCGGTCTCTTTCAGAAGATCATGTTGCAGGTATTTCTGCATAAGATATATCTCTGATATCGAATTTGAAACAGGCGTACCGGTTGCAAAGACTACACCTTTACCGCCTGTTATTTCATCAAGATACTGACATTTCATATATAAGTCTGCTGTCTTCTGAACGTCTTTGTTTGATGAAATACCTGATATATTTCCCATCTTTGTTGCAAGGAAAAGATTTTTAAAATAATGTGCCTCATCGACAAAAAGCTTATCAACCCCAAGTTCTTCAAAGTCTATAACATCATCTCTCACCGGCTTATTGGTAAGAGACTGCAAATCGTTCTGAAGTCTTATTTTTGCCTTCTCCATCTGCTTTACCTGAAATGTATCGCCGTTTTGACGTTTTATTTCACTAATGCTTTCAACTATCTCGTTTATCTGCTCATTGATACACTTCATCTGTCGTTCCTTTGAAACAGGTATCTTGATGAGTTGTGAATGCCCGATTATTATCGCATCCATATCACCGGTAGAAATCTTCGCAAACAGTTTCTGTCGATTTTGCTTTGTAAAGTCTTTTGCTCCGGCAACAAGTATATTTGCGTTAGGATACAACTGCATAAAATCCTTGCCCATCTGTTCTGTCAGATGATTCGGGACAACAATAAGTGACTTGTGATGCAAGCCTAAACGCTTACCTTCCATTGCTGTTGCTATCATCTCATACGTTTTCCCGGCACCAACCTCGTGTGCGAAAAGCGTGTTTCCTCCGTATAATGCGTGAGCTACAGCATTCTTCTGATGCTCTCTGAGCTTTATTTCGTTATTCATTCCTACAAACTCTATGTGAGAACCATCATATTCTCTGGGTTTTCGACTGTTGAAGAGTCTGTTATATTTCTCAACAAGATCATTTCGTCTATCCGGCTCTTTAAATATCCATGACTTGAATTCATTCTGCAGCATCTTCTGCTTCTCCTGAGCCAACTCTGTAGCACGAGGATTGATTACATAAGTTTCTTTACCGTCACGTTCAATTTTGTCTTTGACAATTGTATGCTTCAGATTCAAGCTGTCTTCAAGCAACTGATATGCATTTCTTACACCGGCTACTCCAAATTTGTCGGTTGTTATCACGTTATTGTTATACACGCTTTTACCGTCTATCTTCCATTCAGCAGTATATGCCGAATACTGTACCGTTATATTACGCTGAAGATAATACGGAATATGAAATGTTTCGTTCATAAACTTCTGCACATATTCGGGATCTATCCATGTAGCCCCAAGACGCACATCAATGTCCCCGGCTTCGAGTTTCTTTGGCATAGCTGCTTTCAGAGCTTCTATGTTTACAGCATATTTCGAGGCATCTGGGTAATTTTCTATCAGATAATCAAGTTTCTCACGTATATTTCCCGACAGATATTCATCAGCCGTTTCGTATGCTTTTGTAACAGGATTTTCAAACACAACTCCATGAAGCTCATCAATAACCTTTTCATCAGATTTTCCGGTAAGCTGTGACATAAACTCAATATCAACATATCCACGTTTTGCAATGGACACTGCAAGTGCTTCAACAGCTGTATTTGTATGAGTTATCTGTATGTCCGGGTTTATCGTTCTGCGATAGAAAATATCTGCTTTTTCTATTTTTCCGTTCTTCTCATGTTCAAGAGAACATATAAGCGGATATGATACATCTTCACAAAACAATTTATGATTTTCTTTTGATGAAATATATCCATACTTGGAAACAAAATCGTCATACAAGCTACTGAGATGCTCCTGAGAGCGTTTTACAATATCATCGGGTAAGTTATCTGTCTGCTGCTTGATAAGCAGTCTAAGCGTGTCTCTGATTTGCGTCATAGCTATTATTCTCTTTGCATTTACCAAAGAGCCTTCATAAGCCTCAGGACCTTTATCAGAATTATAATACAGCTTATCTCCGATGCTGATGTAACTGAACTTGCGTTCATCTTTGGCTATATCGGAGATTTCAGGCAGTACATTCCTGGTTGACTTTTCTGATACAGTGAATCTCACCTTGCTTAGAGCTATTTCAAGAAGCGTGCTTAATTTTCTGTTCGGAATCGGCTCACACATACAAGAATCACTGCTGCCATACAGCTTATTGCCTGGAACAAGCTTACCAAGTACCATGTCTGGATTTTGCTGAAAATAACTGTTTATCGTAAAACCTTCATCTGTCTTTACTGTATTCACCCAATCAGGCAAATCAGCTTCTGATATCATTTCTTTACGCTTTTGCAGAAAAACAATATCACTTGTTACTTCTGTACCTGTAAACGCATTATTGGGCAGGCGTATCGCCCCTATAAGCTCCGCACGCTGAGCTATATATTTTCTTGTTTTATCATTTTTCTTATCAAGTGTACCTGTTGACGTTATAAACGCTACTACACCGCCCGGCTTGACTTTATCCAGTGCTTTCGCAAAGAAATGATCGTGTATGCGAAAGTTATATTTATCATATCTGTCCTCCGGCAACTTATAATCTGCAAAAGGAATATTACCTACAGCCAGATCAAAAGCATCATCATTGTATACAGTCTTTTCAAAACCATCAACGATAACGTTTGCCTCAGGATAAAGCTTCTGAGAAATACGCCCTGTTATACTGTCTATTTCTACGCCATGAAGTTCAGATTTATCCATCATTTCTTGCGGCATCGCGGCAAAGAATCTTCCTGTTCCCATAGCCGGATCGAGTATCTTTCCACCTGTAAATCCATTTTTCCTGAGATTTGTATACATCGCACTTATAATTTCGGTATCTGTGTAATAAGCAGTCAGGGTAGAAGCCCTTGCTGCGTCATACTCGTCTATGGTAAGAAGATTTCGCAATGTTTCAAACTCTTTTTCCCACTTGTCGTTATCCGGATCAAAAGCCTGATGCAAACCGCCCCAACCTGAATATTTCGCCATAACCGCCTGTTCTTCAGGAGTAGCTCTTCTTGAAGCATTCTCTGTAATCTTCAAAGTCTTAATAGCTTCAATATTTGCTTTAAATCTGCTCTTCGCTCCTCGTTCTTCCGTATCTGCTTCACCAGCACGAAAAGTTGATATTTTTTCAGTACTTCCGGAGAAATACGAAATAATTTCTTTTGCTTTATCTATACGTTCACTATGCTTTTCCTCATCACCATAAGCGAGAATAAATTTAGCATTCTTCAACAAAGACTGCCTATCTGATGAAGAAATATATTTATTTGCATCTATCAATGCAGCCGTACGTCTTGCCAATTCGCTCCACGTCTGATGTATGTTCTTGTTTCCGTATTTTGTAGTAAGCTCAATATTGTATCCTTTTTTATCGTAAAACACCCAGTTAACAGCTCCCTGGCCACTATGTCCGCCTGAACCGTACAGTTTTTTCAAATATCCGGCGAACTCAGATTCAGAGGGTTTATTGTCATGGTAGAACTTATCTACATCATACTTACCAAGCGCAAACGGCATTCCTGTACATATCTCGTCTTCTATTATCGAATCAATAAAATCCTCGTCATAATAAGACAAGGATTTACCGTCTGTATTTTCGTTTTCGGAAGTTTCAAACAATGTAAACTGCGTTCCGACAGAAGAAAAAGCAGCATCATTTTCACTCGATACTGCTTCTCCATTTTCATTTAGATTTCTATCAGTTCCTTGATTATTATCTCCGATGCTGCCTGCTTGTAGTTGTTCATCATCCCTACCCAGTACATCATGTCCGTATTTTTCATATCCTCTGTCAGACCGTCCGCTTCTGCCATGCTCTTGACTATCTGCTGTTCCATTTCCCACGCCTGATTGTCGATCTGTCTCAGATGATCCGTAAGCGTGTTCATCAGCAGCATTTCCATGTACTTGCCGTCCTTGTATTCCTGAAGATATTTCTCCCTCAGACGTCCGTATCTGCCTATCGGAATCGGATCCGGTTCGTTCTCCTGTTCCGGTTCCATATCCCCGAAGTCCGGATGATATACTTCCACCACTTCGCCCCGATCCGTCACTTCCGTAGCCAGCACGTAACGTATGCCGTTCGAATACTTCACTTTCGGTAATTCTTGTTCTTCTAAGATCTTCATAATTATCTCTCCTTTGATTGACATGCAGTCCGACAGTCTTTTCTATCTGTCTAAGTGTCCTACCTGCAACTACATTTACAGCCTGTCCTAACAACACCGCATATCTGCTATCCAACTCTGATAACTCATCAAATGCCTGCTGTTTTATCAGTTGTTCAACATTCAATTCGCAGCGCTTCATTGTCATGTATGCAGAACTTACAACTATCAACTCTGTAAACTTATTTGCAATATCAGACGAAAAAGCAACTCCCAATTCAGTCGCTTTTTCCTGCAGTTGCTTACAGTAATGTGATATGAACTTAAGTGTTTCGTCATGAGTCATTCGTAAAATGCCTCTCGGAAGAGAACTGTCAGAAATATTATACTGAGATGAAATCATGTTAAGCACATCAACCTCACGCTCGGATGTGTATTTCCATCTGTACTTTTCCGGATCTTTTGACTTACCATTAGCTCTCGCTTCCGTATCTTCAAGCGTAAAAACATGATAAAGCTTATGGTTTTTGCGATCAAGCAATTTTACACTTTGCGTTCCTTTTTTCATGTGCAGGTTCATTTTATCTTCATCCGTCCAGAACCCGAAACTTGCACACGCAACAGAATCAGGTCTTTGTGCGTGTATAAGCACTTGTTCATCGAACGTATACTTGTACATCTTCGCAGCTGTATCAAGGAACTTCTTCCACTCATCAGAACTGCTGACGATGTCTCTTAGTGTTTTCTCTGCAAGTTGTTCATATTTTCTATATATCCACTCTTGCAATATCATCACTTCCTTTATCATTGTAGCACTGTAAAGCGTAAAAGTCAATACCTGTATATAATTTTTCATATTCATCGCCATGCTAATCGCATTGGAAAAGAAAAAAGCAGCACTTTTTCAACATTTCAACAATCATGCGGATTTTTACCAATATAAGCATTATCCAATCGCCTATTTATGTGGTTGGTAGCATTTTTACGTGGCTATTCTACATTGTGTTAATAGGCCATACGCATAAAAACTTTCATGATTGCGTTTAGAAAGAATCCCATAGTTAACTCTATTTACCTAAGTTAACTATAATCTAATTTTTCTTTTTCCAAATGTAAAGAATATTTGGGTACTGAATATGAGTTTAATTTTCGGGACTACCCCTTATCAGACAAAACTTTACCGGTTTCACTTGACATTTCACTTTATTAATGCTAATATTTATATTGTC
The DNA here is from genome assembly GCA_015066815.1 of Ruminococcus sp. Lineage (GTDB taxonomy): Bacteria > Bacillota > Clostridia > Oscillospirales > Ruminococcaceae > HUN007. The sequence goes on along the minus strand of SVNR01000016.1, from coordinate 39,817 downwards.
GCTATATGTATTTGACGACAACAGGTGGAAATGCAGCTTTGTTTGAAGTAGAACTGCATTTCTTTTTTTCTTTATTTTCCCCTGCACAAATATTATTATCTGATAATGATTATCAACATAAACTTTTTTGTTTTCTCTTGACTTTCTTCTTGACTTTACAATGAGCTTCTTTTCAACCAATTCTGAAACTGTACGAATGACCGTTTCACGCTTCATCCCAGTATATCTGGAAATATCATTGTAACTATTCCACGAATCACATAATGTAACACTATATGCTTTGCACAGAAAAAGGTAAATCATCATCTGTCTTGGATTTATACTTCCGAAAACACGCCTGTCTACAATAAAATATCCATTTTCTGTTTTAGCCTTTTTCACTTCATATATATATGTACCCTTATGGGAATTAGCTTTCACAGATCGCCTGACAGGTTCTACAAGCCCTTTGCTTTTAATTCGTGAGATAATACCAGAAACAGTCTGCACAGCTCTTAGGCCACATTTCTGAGCTATTGTAGACTGTTTTACTTTTACTGTAGAGTTATTGTCAAGGGTATCCTGAACTGAAGGCAAACTGCAAAGGTAAGCATATACACTAAGTTCCTTTGCATCAAGATTCATCTCAAATATTTTGTTTGAAAGCGTAAATTTACTCACCTTTCCACTTCCTTTCTATTTTTTCATTGGTTTGTTTTTATTTTGCCTGGGTTTTTCCAGAAATGAAATAAGATCTTCATTGATATCTTTAAGTTTTGGGCAATGATTAACTGTCACGTATCCTAATCGGCTGTATTTATCACAGTATTTTGCAGCAGCAGTCCGACCAGGTTCATCATTATCAAGACAAAAGTGCAGTTCCTTTACATACGGATGAGACTTAAGGTAATGCTCAAGAGATACATCAGATGTACCGGCAAGGCATATCCGGGAATGTATTTTCCATGCGTTTGAATTATCAACATAATGATTTGCCAATGTAGCATGGCTCATAAGATCAACAGGTGCTTCAAATATGTATAGTTTAACTTTGTTTGTGCCTTCCATAGAAAAGGCATATCTTTTGTCACTGCCGTCACAGTCACCTTTGAACGGTTTATCTGTATTAGTTCCGCGAACGCAGGCAAAGCGCGGAGACTGGTTTTCATCTTTGCCAACGAAAACAACATTTCCATGAACATCCTGATAAAGCTTTTTATCGTTACACATTTGATTTACTATGCAGGCATCTATCATTCTTGTTTTAGTCAGATATGCAAAAAGCCGTGAATACTTTTCCTCAGTTTTTTGAGGAAGATTCAACGGCTTTTCTGATTGTTCATTTGTTAAAACTTTTGGAGCTGGCCTTGGATGCGAAATATCAGAATATGTTTTTCCACCTGTAAGCTCAATCACAGCTTCCTGAAAACTCATACCCATGTTTTTTTCAAGAAATGATATTGTATCTCCACCATGTTCTCCTGTACTCCAGCGCTTCCATCCCCTGCGATTATCAAAAACCGAAAGAGACGACATATCGCCTGGATATTTCCGACCATGAAGATTTATCTTATAGCTATTCCCTCTTTTTACAATTTCATATCCTTTGCTCAGCAGATAGTCAACCAAATCTATCTTGCTTGCTTCTTCTTTCTGTTCACTTGTTACATGCATATATATACCTCCTTATTTTTTGAGAAATTCAAAATTAATCTTACCAGTGTTTTTATCAAGCCACAATGATGCATCAAATTTCTTACCTGATTTTGCGGTAAACCCTTTGATAACACTTGTTTTTCCTTTTGTTATCAGTGATATAACCTGACTTTCGGTTATTTTTTTACCGCAGATTTCACCAACAGAAAATTTACAGCCTTCCTTATACCCTGAGCAGCCATATCCCCACTGCATCTTATTAAGTTTCTTTCCGCAAAGAGGACATATTAATTTTGAATCATTTTCAGAAACAAACTTATCAGCTGTACTGTGAGCAACTGCATTATACCACTCTCTTGCTGTAGATTTCAGTTCATCAACAAACTGATTAAAATCTTTAGTTCCAAGTGCAATATCATTAAGCTGTTTTTCCCATTCGCCTGTAAGTTCAGCCGACTTCAATTCTTCAACCGGAAGTGAATCAATAAGATAGATACCTTTTTCCGTTGGAATAATTGATTTTCCTTTGCGTTCCAGATATCCTCGCTGAAACAAACCTTTTAGGATAGCAACACGTGTTGCATCCGTTCCAAGACCCTTTTTCTGCATTTTCATCAAAGTACGTGCTTCTTCGTCCTCGACGTTTGCGCCGGCAAGCTCCATAGCAGCCAGCAATGTTGCTTCAGTAAATCGTTTAGGCGGCTCGGTTTCACCTTTTTTCACTTCATATTTTCCGGGAATAACATCATTTTCATTCAGGTTTGGAAGTTGTTTTTTGTTTTCCGACATTGCATCAACAGAATACCATCCGGTATTGGTTATTACACTTCCGTTTGCTTTGAATTTGTTACCATTGACATCAATTACAACGCTTGTTTCATCAGTCTCAACTTTCGGATATACCATACGTATTATCGACTTTGCAAGCAGATCATACAGCATTTTCTCATCTTCTGATATTCCGTTCAGGTCCGGAACCTTTGTTGTAGGTGTAATAGCAGGATGAGAGCCGACTTTCTTGTCGTCAAAGTGCCTTGATGTAAATGCACTCCACTGCTCTTCAGGAACAGCATAATTCCTGTACTCAGGTGTATTAAAGAGTTTCTGTATTGTTTCTTTGATTTCAGGAATCATGGCTTCTGTAAGATGTTCTGATGATGTTCGAGGATAAGACATAAGTTTATGTTCATACAGCTGCTGCATAACGGCCATGGTTTTATCTGAATTCCATCCATACTTTTTAGAACACGCAATCTGAAGCTGTGTAGCGTTGTACAGCAGCGGGGCAGAGGTAGTAGTATGTTTTACTGTCTTAGTCTTTACAATGCCGTTATTACCACTGCATTTAGCTTGTACAGCGTTTGCATCCGCTTCGTTATCATAATTACCATGTTCATGCTCAGCTTCAAACTCTGTTCCATCAGAACTGAACTTAGCTATGACTTTCCAGAATGGTGTTTTTACATGAGAAATAATTTGTTTTTCTCTGTTTACTACCATTGCAAGCGTCGGTGTCTGAACTCTTCCGACACTCAGAAGATTTTCAAAGCTTCCGAACTTCTTTGTAGTAGCTACGGTAAGATTGGTTCCAACTGTCCAGTCGGCTATATCTCTCGCACGTCCTGCTTTCTGCAAATCGGCTGCACATCCGGCTTGCTGAGCTGACAGCTGTTCATTTTCTTTTTTCAGATTAGCAAATGCTTTTCTTATCTTCTCATCCGTCAAATCTTCAATCCAAACACGTTTTACCGGCCTGGTATATTTACATACATCTCTTACATATCCAAATATCAGTTCTCCTTCTCTGTCCGGATCAGTCGCATTTATCGCCCAGTCCGCCTTATCCAGAAAACTTTTTACAAGTTTCAGACAGGTTACTGTCTGCGACTTTGCTGCAGCACGAAAAGTATCAGGAATACACGGAAATACAGCCAAATCCCATTTGCTGAATTTTTCATCGTAACTTTTTGCCGGCACAAGCTGTGCGAGGTGTCCGACGCCGTGACATAATACTGCATCTTCACCTTGAAACCGGAACTGATAATAACCTATAGTCGGTTCGCCGGCAAGTGGAATACGCTTACCGGCACCAAGTGCTCCGGCTATTTCTTTTGCCAGAGAGCTTTTTTCTGCATATATAACAACCATTTTAACCTCCTGTAACCTATTTTGTTAGTTTTTCTTCCGTCACTGTAGTTGTGTTTTCAATTATTGAAACGATTAGTTCTTCCGTACTCACTCCCTGTTTTTTTTGCTATCCTATCCAAATCTTCTTTTATCTCTCTTTGTAATGAGATTTTCACTTTTTTGTATTTCTTAATGTTGTAATGGGAATGGATAAAATCCCAAACATCTTCAAAGAAATTGCTTAGTTCCGGTTGAATCAGAAAGTAATTAAATCTCAACATGACCAGAGCAACAAGTACTTTGATAAATAATATAAAGCCTGATTTTAGTGTTTCATAATCCATTTATATTTTCCTTTATATCTCTTATTTTTTTGTAACAGTAGAGTGTTGCTTTACAGTCAGACAAGCTATCATGAGCCTTATCATTTCCCCAGTCATAATCAAAATAGTTGGCACAGGTAGATAATTTTTGCCATTTATATGCATCATAAAAATCTGAGTATTCACCATATATTTCTGCGAAATCTTTCATTACATCAATTATTTCTGCATTATCAGGAATGATAATACCTGCATTTTCGAGAAAGCCTAAGTCAAAATCTGTATTGTATCCGATTATTACTTTTGCCTGGCTAATAATTTTTTGTATATCAGCACAAATCTCAATTATGGTTGGAGCATTTTTTACCATACTCTGTGATATTCCATTCACACGTTCAGCTTTTTCCCATGTATCATGAAATAACGGCTTTATATAACTGTTGAGTAATGTTTCCCCGTCTTCATTTATAATTGATACCTGAAGAAGTTCATCGCAGCCGGCAATTAACCCAGTTGTTTCTGTATCTATAACAATAGCTGTATTATGCATTTCATAAGATACATTATATTGACAAATCATTCTCGTTGCCCTGTCAAGCTGCTCCTGCAAAACTTTTATCTGGTTTTCCATACTGAGCATTCTTAGTTCAAGCTGTTCCTGTTCTTTCTGTTTTTTTTCCCTTGCCTTTATTCGATATCCGGCTTTTCTTTGACGTTCCGGTGCGAAATAATCTTTGATCTCCTCATCGGTAGCTTTTCTTACTTCACTGTTCCATAGATAAAGATACTTTTTCCCATTTGCATTTCTGTTTGACCAGAGCATTTTTCCGCAGTTCTCATCATTTTTCAGATATCCTTTTTTTGCCCACTGTCGTTCCGTTAGAATCATACAGCTGTCTGGAATATCTATATTTGTTTTGATTGTTGTTTTTATATCATTCCATGGATTCGTATTTTTTTCCATATTATTATATCCTTTATATTGATTTCATTTCAATTCCCCTTATTCAAATGACGAAAGCATGAAAATTTGAGAGATTTCTTTTTCTATCCGTTCCAGAGAAGCTCCTCTGGAACAAACCCATATTGCTGCAGCTATTTCACGGTTTGAAAATCTTTTATCAAATACCATATCAAGCACTCTTCCGAATAAATCTTTTTCATCGTTTATGTTAAAATACTCATTTGTTCTGCATAACTCTTTAATTGATTCAATCATTTTTGACATTCTCCTTTTTCAATCATCTCAATTTCATGATTTTCCGCTTTTTATGTGCATTTGGTTTTCTCAGATCATAACGTTTCATTATCATCTCATAAACTTTTTTGTTAAAAGAATGATCATTATAATCCACCCTGTATGCCATACAATTTCCCTTCAGAAGTGATTTGTTCAACTGCACATACCTCTGCTGGGAAGCAGTAAAAAGATAATTGATATCTCTGGTATAGTCGTATCTTGGATAGTTAAGCCAGCGTGAAATATGTATAAGATCCCATTCAGCAGCTGAACACATCATCATTTTTATATCTGCTTTTCTGTACATCGGTTCATATTCTGTTCGGAAATAACCCATATCTATTATCACATGTGTATATATTTTTCTGGCACTATCCAATGAACTATATGGCAGAACATGTATGCTGTCTATACTGAATCCTTCAGCAGCTGCTGTTGTTTTGTATCTATAAAAACTCAGCATGTTCTTGTAAGTATCTTCATCAGCCATAACTATACAAGGATTTTTTGATTGACTATGAAGATACTTCGCCATTTCAAAGGCTGTTCTTGTACATCCAAGATGGTGCTGTAGCTGAATTATCGCTATTGTAAGACTATTGTTTTTCTTATCTTCACCATCATCTATTATTTCAGTTACATTATTGATATCAAAAACATAGTTATCCGAAAGCGAAAAAAAGTTAAGCTCAACCTTCGTTTCATCCTTCTTCGTATAATTCGTGCTATACTGTTCATCATCTTTTATGACGAACTTCTCCTTTTCCTTGATGATATCATCAAGCTTTTCTGTTATATCTCCAAATCTCATCGGATTTTCAATAGTCTGCTGAGTTTCTATATCATTGATAACTATATCATACACCTTTTGATGCTGTAAAAAAGATATTGTATCCCGGAAAGCTTGCTCATTAACATCTTCAACTGTGCCAAAATTATATATTATACGAATATTCTGTATCTTAAGCTGCAACAAACACACAAAGCCTTCCAGATCGATATCCTTGAACTTAAGAGACTTGTCTATTATAACGCAATGAGGATTCACCTCCTCAATGTGATTAATTGTAGCACTTTTGGCTACCGGAACAAACGACACTATGTAAAAGTCCGACATTTCCTTCGCTATGCTATCATAAAATCTTCTTCTCTGTTTGGAAGATAGCAATATTGCGTTCATAAAATCTCACCTTCTTTTCCTGCATTAACAATATCTTCTATCATAAATGATATATCCTGCTTAAAAGCCTCCAGTTTATAGCTCGAAATAACTATAAGATATATTTTTTCCTTTATCTTTATCTGCGTTACAACTCTTGACTTAAACGCTTTATCTTCCTGTAAACCAACAGGAGACCTCAACAACATGGTATTGCTATAAGACATATAGCGTTCAATCACCGTGTTATCTATCTTTTCACCAACAATACAATTAACCTCATACCCATCCAACATATATACCGTTACATTCTGCGCTGAATATTCTGACTCTATTTTCAGTTTCAGACGTTCAAAGATTTCCTTGATTTTTATACTTTTTTCATCTTTGACCTTTCTCATTAGATGCCTTCCTCTCTATTACAACAAGAAACTATATACTCTACGATATCCATCCCCTTTTTTGCAGCTGCATCTGTAATTTTCTCAAGATCTGAGAGATTAAACTTGATATTAATCTCAGTAGTTGAATTTCTCATACGTTCCTGTTTCTCTTTGAAATTAGTTGACATGATATCATAAAGACGACTTTTAGGTATCTTTTTTGAAAATGGAATTACTTTTTTTCCGCAAATAATAAGCCCTGTTCCTTTTTCTCCGGTCTTAAGATACATTTCCTGCGACGGAGACAATTCAAACAAATCCACCACCTGTTTTATCTCGCTGTTTTTCTGTTGCAGCAAAACAACAAACTCCGCATTACCAAGCATAAGCGACGCTTGTTTAGACTCAAGAACTTCTTTTATGTTCTGTGTTGCTCCTGTAATTACACCACCATGCTTTCTTATTCTTTTATATACCTGAGCGAAAAAATCACCTGATTTTGTAGTTTCACGCCCTGAGCCATCTGTAAACATAATAGAAAATTCATCTATCCATACCCAGGTGCGAATTCCTTTATTCTTATTTGAAATAACTCTCTGCCAAAGATATTCGAGAATAATCTGAAGTCCAACAGCCCTGAGCTGCTCACCCATATCAAAAAGGTCAAATACAAGAAATCTTTTTTTCATAGTAAGGTTCGTCTTGTTTGCAAAACATTTGAATGAACCTGTGGCATAGATCTCAAGGGCAAGTGCTATATTCTTAGCTTCCGGTTCATTTTGCTCAATAAGAATATTATAGAAATCTGTAAGCGTTGGCAAATCATCTTCATTATGAGTCTTCATATATTTCTCATAAACAAATCTTACGCATCGATCAATAACAGAACGTTCCTGAGCTGTCAGTACTTGTCCTTTTGCTGTTTCCACCACAGTAATCAAAAAAGATGATTTCAGCGCTATAGCACTCATACCTTCTTCAGAATAGTCAAGATCGATGTCAAAAATATTCATAGTTGTTTTTGAATCAGCAGACAGTCTGAACGCTTCTCCATCAAAGTTCTTTTCTTTTATAAGCTCAAGATACTCTCTTTCAGGATCTATTACAATTATCTCATCTTCAGGATATCTGAATAAAACGTCTTCTATTTCTGATTTAGTAAACATCGACTTGCCTGACCCAGACGTACCAAGAGTAAATCCGTTGCTGTTCATCTCATCAGTACGATCTAAAACAACAGCCGCATTTGTTATCTGATTTTTCCCATAACTGATACCATTCTGATTAAAATACGATCTGTATGAAAAAGGTACAAGAACACTGATAGCATCGGAAAGAAGATATGAACTTATAGAATTTCCAAATTTACCATCAAACTTGTTATTCGCAAACGGTAAAACAGAATTCATAGCTTTTTCCTGCTGACGTACAAGAACATCAAGCTTCACTTGATGTCTGCGCGCTTTATTAATGAGACTTTGCGTTATCTCATCAAGTTCTTCCTTTGTTTCCGCAGATATTGAGATCAATATGCAAAGTTCAAACAGTTCAACATTGGAGCTTGATAATCTATTCTGTATTTCTTCAAGCTCTTTTAGCTTCTCCGACAACCTGAATGGTATAAAATTTGTTCCATCCTTTTTGTTCTTAGCCATTCGGTCCTGCACAGAACTCTGAACGTTCAATATTTCCTTTCGAACCTTTTCGGACGCATCGCCCTTATCAACACGCTTTACATGCTTGGCTAAAGTAACTTTAAAGTTATTATCAACCATATCTTTTATGAACTCATCATCAAGATCACGATCGTAACTTTTCATATACATAACCCTTGTAAATGCTGTACCTACTTCTACTTCCTTAGATTTGAAGGCAAACATTGATGGAGCTATATAGTCTTTTATTCTTCCACCGGATTTAAAAATATTAGCAGGAAGTTTAAATTCTGTTATGGCAAATGGATGATAATACTGATAAAGCACCTCAAAAACTTCTTCCGGCATAAGCTGACGTGTGCTTATCCTCAATAGATCAAAAAACACTTGCAGTTCTCGATAGTATTTAAACAGTACATTGACATCATCAACCTTAGTTTCCGGCTTGTAGCTCATTGCTATAAGCATTATTTTTTCTGCCGAGGCAGTCTGAGCTTCTTTAATAAGATTTTCCTGCATACCACAGTAATCATCATAAAGATCTCCATACTGTCTTTCAGCCGGAATAAGTATATTTCTAAGCTTTTCAGGATCTATTTTACTGTTCATAATAAATTCCTGATACTTAATATCTGCCGGCAATGCATTCATAAGTTTTGTATAACGTGCATATATCTCTTTTTGTTCCTCATCTCTCATCAGAGAATAATCAATATTCTCGAAGGCAAAAATCAATGTATACGTCTCTTCATCAACTAAAAACAAACCATTGTCATATACTTCTATAAAAGGTATTGTATCCTGCGCATTCTTAGGTACAGCCATTGATTTTTTAAAAAAGATCCCGTTTTTACTTTTCTTTTTTATCATTGTAAACACCCTTTCTATCAAATGGACGTTTATCAACGCCCTTTAGCGATTTACCCAGCAGTGTAATAACTGACATTCCGTTTATCTGTATTACCCCACAAAATATAAAAATCGCTATTGTAAAAAATATTATTGTCATCTTTGTGTCTGTACTGACGTGACCATCCAATAAAGCTCCTTCAAGGAGTCCAATAATCACTCCTATTGCTGCCACAATTGCCTGTGACAAGTTCAAACCAAAGGCTACTTCATTTTTCCGTATAATGTTTTTAGTAACTCTTACTTTTATCATATCATTCCTCCGTCACATATAAAAAGAGCTGTATCAAATAACTGATTTTTCAGGTTACTTGATACAGCTCTATTGAACTGTATTTTGTGCTATTATAGCACGTTTTTATATTACATTTTTATTTCCGGCTGCTTATCAACATGAGCCTTCTCAAAGTTAGCTCTGAGCTTGCTGACTGAAGCCTGACTGAGATTTGTGTACATCATTATTTTCTCGTCTGTCTCACCATTCTGCAGCATAACATTTGCTGTAAATATCGCATGCTTTTCTATTCCTTTTTCTATTCCTTTTTCTATTCCTTTTTCTATTCCTTTAGCCTCTCCTTTAGCTTGTGCCTGCTTTTCAAACTCATAGATATCAAAAAATGTTAGTTTCTCATCTAATATTGTATCCATAGTCTGTTTCGCCCCTTTCTCATCTATTAACGTATTCCCGACCTTTGATTTTGAAATAAGTCCATCATATATCTTGCCCATTGCAGTAGTTATATAATTATAATCTTTTATTTCCAGCTCGTTCATCTTCACTTGATTTCTGAGCTGGTTTATAAGATCACATATATTACTGTTCATGCTTTCTTCAAAGGCAGCATCATGTGTTTTACTGATTTCTTCTTCAAAACGCATTGGAAAAAAAGGAATAAGAGGAACACTTCTGATTTATCATGTCCTGAATCGTATAATCTGCAACGTATCTGACCTTTGCCTTATACTCGATCGGATTTTCAGATCCAGGAAGGTTAAGATTGACCTTATGCTCAGTATATATATTTTTGCCCTTACGAAGATAGATTACAACCGGTTCAGGAAAATCAAGGCTTATTATAGCTTTTCTCCTTTAATTTTATCATCTGAAAATTCAAATGTCAATCATTATTCAAGCGTTATTATAAGCCGATCCTCAATACGTTGAATATCGCCATAGGCAGCATCAAATGAATCATATGGAGCACCTTCTACTAAAGTCGTAAGCGGATTATGAACACGAAATTCATTTTTGATAACCTTATTATTTTTTATTATCGGATGTGATGAACGAAGTATATACTCTCCAGAATTTTTGTTTTTCAAGATATAATACACTCCATCGATAATGTAATCCGTCCGCACTGCTAATGCTCGTCCTTGAAATTCCACATTTGAAGTCCAGTCTTTAAGTCCATAGTATATACTTGCACTAGATTTCTCTATAGCCTCCGATGTTGGCACAACAAGATATCTGCCTGATACTTCATAGTCCGATAATTGTTTCTCTTCTGAGATTGAGTCCATTAAAAATTTATCCACTTCCTTTGAAACTTCCGGAGTATAGTATTTTTCAGATAACAGACTCATCTCAAATCCCTCATTAGGTATAAAATACTCTTTAGTAGTTTCTGATATAACATAATTGTTTTCTTCTAAGTATCTTTCAAAACCTATTGGAGAACAAAACCTCAATTCAACCTTGATACCAGCGAGACTTACCTCCTGCGAAGCCATAAAATAAGAGTTCGTAAGATAATAGTCTTCTTTCGTTTTTATGTACTCGCCCCAATACGGATTTTTCTCTGTTGTAAAACATCCGATACCCGGATAGAGATTATATTCCTGTTCTCCCTCATCATTTAAATAATCAAAAACCTCTTTGATATCCACAAACTCTACGTTTTCAAAGATATCTATACATACAGGAGCAGCCGTCGCTACTGTTGTAGACTCTTCAGGAGTATCAGAAGTGTAACTTAAAGTTTCCGTGTTTTTTTCTTTTCCGCATGCCGCAACTCCAACCAGTATTGACGCCAGTATACATGATAATAATATTTTTTTCATCTTATTTTCCTCACTTCAGCATATTCGATAAAAATTTCGGTGGCTTTATCATCATTATTGCCATTGCTATCATAACTATAACATTTGGCACAATTTTTGTCAAATATACAGTCATACTCGTCTCTACGCCCGTACTGTTTACCAACCACTTTCTGAATATAAAATAAACTAACGCCATATAAAGAAGTTGAGCTGATGCTTGTATAAATGTCACGATAAAGTTTTTACAATATTGCTTTGTTACATCTGATGACCAACAAGATATATATAAAGGAGAAACTGATACAAGTATAGCCAGATCAACTGACCAAAGCAACATACGAATGATAATAATAGCTGCTACAATCATAACTGCCAATGCTGTTAATACAAGTGGAATAATATAAATAAAAGCAACTATTGCATCAACGAGTTCACCTATGAAAGGAAGCTTACTTGGCGCTATGCTCTTCATTATATCTTTTGTTGGATTTGGATTCATGATCGAATTTAAAGCTTCACCATTAACTCCACCAGCAGCTTTAAACACTGATCCTATAGTCTCTCTTACGATTTGTATTATTTTAAGGCATATATAACCACTTTTATCTATAAGAAGCTTTGATATTCCTAACCGTGCAGTCATTATAATAAAACCTTTTAGCGATATCATTTCATATTTAACTGTGCTTTCTACAATGGTTATAGAAAAGAACAACAAAACAATACTATACGCTACTAATTTCAATGCCGTATGTATAGGGCTATTTGCATACGAATCGATATCTATCGACCACCCAAAAAACTCCAGTACACCCATTTGGTCTGCCCAACTGCTGTTCAGTAAAAAGATTCCGCCTACTGTATTCCATAGATCATTAGTTTTTGCTATCATGGCATCTGTCATGGCATACAAACTATTTCTCGCAGATGAATCGCTGCTGTTTTCACTTTTTTTAGTAATATCATCAAGTGTCTTCTGTATGTTATCTACTTTTTCTGCATTCTGATCCAGCTTATTGTTTGTTCCATCAACTTTATTTTTCAAGTCGGTGACATCCTGTGCTGATGCGCCTCCGCCGTTTCTTTCAAGCTTTTCTAATCTTGGAACCAAGTCATTCATAGCACGATTATACGCTCGGCTCTCCGCCTCATCTGCACGTATATTAGTCCAATTATACGCAGCTGTTGGTATGTTAAGATCGCCAATTGTAGTATTCTGATGGTAATCATTTCTGTGTTCATTAAAACTATTATCAATCTTATTATTGAGGCTATCTATTCTTTTATTTAGTTCATGAATCTGCTGTGGTATAGTTAACGCTTCACAAAACATACCATCTGATAATGAAATACAAAGCATAAAAGCTATCATCACAGAACAACACGCCTTTAGAATTAGTCTTTTTTTCATAACACTCCTCCACTATGTCAAGTTCAACTTTATTACATCGATAACAGCAATTATTACAACACTTATCAGAGTCATAGTAAAGCCTTCTGTTACCGATCGGGGATCATCGTCAGCTCTTCCTTTAATAATCTTTACTACACCATATGCCGCAATCAAGCCGAGTCCTCCCTGGCTAAAATCAAGTATAGTTTTAGTAAGCTGCCCTATAGCACTCATTTTCAACCTCCTAAAAAAATTGCAAGAGGGTATCTGAGCACCCTCTTGCATAACATAAAACAAATATTGTTTACTGTTCATATCAGGTTGTCTTAGTCTTTATAAGTAAGATAACAACTAAAGCTAAACCGGAAATAACCAAAGTAACTAAACCATTGTTCCTTGCCCTGGTATCTTCCTCGGACTGACCCTGTACAAGTTTTACCAATCCCAAAGCAGCGAATATACCACATATCGCAATAATCGCCCACCATGCATATCCAAGCATATCTTTGGCAAAGCCGCCCGGATCAGTTCCTGTATTTCCACCGGCAGCTTCTCCTTCAGCATAAACACCGATAATTGTACTGCTTGCGATAACCCCCGCACTAATAACTGCTGCAAATGTTTTAGCAAGACTTTTCTTAATCTTCTTCATCTTTGATACACCTTCGTTTTTGATTTCTTTGATTTTCATCAGAAAATCCTCCTTAAAATTAATTATAAAATATTTATTTAAACCATCTCAAGATGATGATTTACTTAGTTTGTGTACTTATCAATGTTTTAGCGACATCCGCCGCCTTCTTAACAACTACTATAACAGCTCCGACTGTCCCAAGTGCTGCTGTACTTTTCAACGCGGCACCCTTCTGAGTAAGATTTGCTAAAACATCTCTACCTGCATCAGTAAGTGACATTATCCCTGATTGATTAATATCAATCAACCCTTTAGACTGCAACAGACTAAAGTTAGATAACACCTTACTTCCCATTTCTGAAGATCCATTATTTATGATGTCACCTATACTTATTTCAGGTTTATGTCTGAATATCTGTATATCAGTTTCCGTGCCGTTAAGAACCATGCATTTATCACTGTTTTCCAATGTTTTTTGAGTATTCTCAAGCGCTTGCTTGCAAAACTCACTTTTTTCTATAAATGCTTGTCCTTTCTCTGTAATTGCAATCATTTGATTTTCAGGATCGATATGTATCAATCCTTTTCGTGCAGCACGATTAAAATTATCTTTTACTGCACTCTTCAAACGCTCATCGCTTATATTGTTTATGTAGTCAAATGGCATACATTTAGTATTACGAAAATATGTTAAATCCGTAGTTTGACCTGTAAAGATAAAATCCGGATCCGGATTAATAATCTCTCGTAAAGCACGATTCATAGCTTCTTTTTCAGTTATTTTATTATGCTCTTTAAGCTGTGTATAAAGTCTGTATATCTCCCTACTTATATTACTGCAAGTTCTTGCTGCTTGCTGAATATTTTGTATTTGCTCATTTTCATCATACATACTATCACTCCTTATTCATGAATTTCGAGATCATTGGGTTAATGTCATCGGAAATAACCGGCACATCTTCTTCCAGAACTGTTTCGAATTCATCTTCGTTAATCATATCAGCTATCTCTATTTCATTCGGTATCTCTTCAAAATCTGTCATATCGATTCCGAACTGGGATGTCTCAAACAACTGTTTAAGTTCCTCCTGACGATTTTCTTCTAATTCTGCTGCCTGCTGCATAGCTGCCTTTTCAGAGTTTTTCTTCTTCTCAAAATAATCTGTTACCTGTGTGGTATAGCTCTCATGTCTGATACGCCTGTGTTCTGCATACTCCGTTTCTATATTTGTATTATTATGAAAGTCCTTTTCATATGAACTTCCTGTATTCAATATCATAGGATGTCTGAGTGTATCATATTTTGGCAGAAAAAAAGGTTTATATTCATCAACAAATATTATGCAGCTGCCCCCATATTTTTTAGTCTTCCCTTTTGCTCTGATTGCCTGTGGTATCTCATCAGCCGCGAGCAGATCTCTTTGTATAAAATTCTCACTATCAGAACCTCCGCCGGTATTTCCACGATTATATGATCTTGAGTCTACTCGCACAGTTGTTTTACCAAGTTTTTTTGATACATATTCTTTTGTATCCATATCATTTGTACCCAGGAAAGTAAATATAGAACAATTACCAATAATGCTTTCCCAGGTCTTTTCATAAAGAGCTTTAAGTTGGGATAATCCCTGCAATACAATACACAATCTTATGTTATGGGATCTTACTACAGCAAGCGTTTCATTAAAATTAGGTACTTTTCCAATATTTGCAAATTCGTCAAGTTCACATGATACCAAGTACGGCAATCTTCCGTTACAATCACGATTAGCTACAAGCATCAAACGCTCAAATAATTGAGAATAAAATATATTTGCTATAACTTTATACGTCTGACGTGCTGCAGGTATAAGCAAAAACACCGCCGTTTTCTCTTTCCCGATATTATCAAAATCCATTTCATCGGAAGTAGTTATCTCATCAACAGCCTCCACCGCCCAGAGTCTAAGTCTGGTTGACAATGTTTTGCAGATACTTCCCAGGGTTTCCTGTGGTGTCCCCTGAATAGACGCCCAATTGACTGTAACAACGTCATTTGGATAATCAATTATGTGGGTATTAAAGCATCTTGCAAGCTCACACATAGGATCAATCTTTCCGTCTTTATATTGAATACTGTTCACCAAACGAAGTACTCTTCCGAACGTCTGAGTTTCATCCTTGTTCTTCCACAAATACACCATAATTGCCACAAGCATATCTTGGGCAGCTCCGGTCCAGAAATCTTCTTTTTCTCCTTCACCAGCCGAATTCTTCATAAAAAGATCTGCAACATTCAAAACATCCTGCTCTTCGGCCATGTATGCAAACGGGTTATAGGAATTTGAGAATCCTATATTTATTAAATTCAGTACTCTTATTTTATATCCATGCTCTTTAAGAAATTTTGCGGTATCTCTGTATAACTCACCTTTAGGATCTGTTACAACATAGCTGCCGAACATTTGCATTATATCAACCTTTATCTTCCTGAACGTCTTACCAGCACCAGATCCACCAATAACAACCTCATTAAGATTATGACTTAAATAATATTTTTTCTTTGGATTATGTATTGTTACATATGTATCTTTTGCAACCGGAATACCTGTATTATCCTTAAAATTCTTTTCAGCATATTTATCTGCCCATGAAGCCGAGCCATGTTCCATTCCTTTGAAATCATCCTTCGTATTGGACGTATTAAGAAATATAAACAGGAACACTGAAACATACAACCACCATATTTTCGTAATCTGATATTTTAGCATTACCGGTATCATTGATATATCAAACTCCTCAACTATTTCCGGATCGGATATATAATTCAGTACATTCAATAATTCTGATATATCAATTTTTTCATTATTGGTTTTCAACTCATAATTGTATATTACATATGCAATATACATTCCACCTGCAAGCAGAAAAAGAAACAATATTACAAAAGTTATTATGATAGGCTTTTTACTTTTTTCTCCTCTGAGTTTATTTTTCCCTGCCATGCAACCCCTCCTTATCTTATTTTTTTAGGATTATCAGTATTATTTTTTAGCATAACCTGATTTACTTTTTCTTCATTTCTTATATTTACTCTTATGTTTTCTGATTGTTTATTATCATGCAGTATTTTCTGAATTATTTTCAGCTTTTCTGGAAGAAATGCAATATTATATTTATCCTCCTTAGAAAAGTAAGCAAAACTTATATAATTTGCTTTCAAAAGCTCAAGCTGAGACTTGTCTATAACCAAATACTGAAGTTTCTGATTATTAGACTCTGCTTTTTGCTTCAATTCCCTGTATATGTTTTGATTATTAATCTGTTCATTCTGTATATCAAACATATGCTCTCTGGAATCCATACCAAGAAGCTTCATAAGAAATTTTTTATCTTTTTCCTTAACAGTTATTTTTGCAAAATTATCCTGCATTAATGCTGAGTACAGAATCGGCTGATTCGCAAGTTTAAGCAAATTAACTGCATCAACTTTTATTGTAAAGGTTTCTCCAGAACTGCTACAAAGTTCCCTATAAGAAATATTTCCATATGTATTATTTCTATTATTTTGGTACAGCCTGCTTTTACTTCTCAAACTATAATATGTAGTTTTATATTTCTTTTTTGATTGTCGCTTTTTCAATGCCGTAAGCAGAACAAAAGTCCTGATCAGTAACTCGAAAACATTCCTTGAAGATGCAACAGAGCGTTCAGCTTTCTTTATCATGTTTTCTGTTCTTTTATCGCGATAAACATTATTTATGGTAGACGGAAAACAGTTTTGTTTCTTCAAAATACGCTTTTCGTAATGTTCCCAATTACTTCTGACTTCTGTTTTCTTTTTTTCTTTCCTCCCTGAATAATAATCAGCTATATTTTTAGGCAAAGGAACATAGTACCCCATTTGTTTCTCAAGATTTTCTTTTGTATATTTTTCACCGAATTGCTTTGCGAGTGTATCAACTCTTATTCCTTTTTTCTCTCCATTCTTTGTGATTGTGATATGAACATCCTTGTATCTTACAGAATAATCTTTATCACTCAAAAACTTTATAAAATCATCTTTTGATCTGCATAACTTTACAGCCTCATTAAGATCATATACAAGTTGTATTTTCCATGACTTTTTCTTCATGCCGAGCTGATAAGTCGCTTCATCAATATTCTTATACTTTGAATTTTTTTGTATTACTCCTAATCCATTCTGAAGACAAAGCTTATCACTTTCTTTTCTTATATCAGATAATGATTTTTTATTGCTGTACCATTTCTGCCCGGTAACCATATTGCAGGAATTAACTATTATATGATTATGTAAATGTTCTTTATCAGTATGAGTAGCCACAACCACCTGATAATTCTGAAACATTTTCTGAGCCAACTGCACTCCTATCAAGTGAGCTTGTTCCGGCGTAATATCATCATCTTTCTGAAAGCTTTGGAAATAATGATGAGCTATAACACCTTTATCCTTATCAAAAGCTTTTCTCATGTTCTCAAAATCTTTAAAAGGATTTTGCGTACAGTTAATATACGTCGCTCTCTCTCCAATTGATTTATTTGTAAATAATAAATGATTAAGCATTGTATTGAGCATATCATTATTCGAAATATTATTCAGTGATAAAGCTTTTTCTTCCCTGCTTATATAATCAATAGCATGTCCCATATGCGAGCCGTCCCTGATAGAAACCTGTCCTACATACGCCATTAAATTTCTACCTCATCATCAGAATTTTTTATAACATCGATCATATCTCCCAATAATTTTTGTATATGCTCTAAATTGGAATTTACAATTTGAATTTGTTTTTCTGATACGGATTTATTAGTATTGGCAACCATTACTATCTGATTAACATTTGTTCCTATTCTGATAATTTGCCTTATCAGTTCCGGTATGCCATCAACAGAATATATCTTTTTTTGCTCTGCTAACTTTAAAATATAATTGGACATATTCATACGTGATTTTTCAGCATAATTTTTTAGCATATTCTTCTCGTCTGGAGTTACTCGTATTTCTATTCTTTCTGTTCTTATACGCCCCATAGCCTTAAAACATTCCCATCCTACTTATTTTTTATTCCAAATGTAAAAATTTTCAAACAGTTAATTTTCGCAGAAAATTTCAGTTTGGCCAGCATAGAATGTGTACGGACACGTCCTCCCACATTCGCTGGTTAGGGAAAAATCCCTAAGACCCTTAAGGGGCTGTTTTTTTGCAGCCCCTTTAAATCGCTTTGCTCACTTTTTTTATACATTCGGAAAAGAAAAAATGAAAATTTATTTCTCATTTATGCTTGTTTTATTGTCTGATACAAACTGAGTTGTTTCAGAATTTTTGTTTTCAGTACCTTCTGATTTATTATCGCTTTCCTTACGCTTAAGCTCAGTAATCAACTCTTCCTGATTAATTCCTTTTTCCTTGATTATTTTCATAATCTCATTTGCAAATTTTTTTTCTTTTTCATCAATAAGCTTTCTGCGTTCAGCTTTCAGAGATTTTATCTTTCCCCTGATTTCTTCTATCGTCAATTCTTCCTTCAATATCTGTTCTTCCACTTTCGCTATTTTTTGATCAAGCGTTATTTTAGCCATTATCGTCTTCCTCCATTATAGTTTCTATATTTCTGTTCATCTCAGCAATACAAAATCTGATATCATCAATATTTTCAGTTTCAGTGATAGACGTGCAGGATTGGTTTAAAACCTTAAGGATTTTTTCTTTTTGAGAATTTGCTTTCAGAATTTTTTTCTTATTCTGTTTCTGTTTTGTTGCTGCAACATCTTTGTTTGTTATCTTTGAAATATCATTTTTAGATATCAGCTCTTTCTGATTTTCATCATCAAGCCTTGCAATATTATTTGCAACAGTTATTGATATTTTTCCGGAACTCACTGCTTCTTTGACTTCATCAATTGCATTATGTTTTATGTTTTCGATCTTTCCAACCTGCGCCGGAGATACATTCATGTATTTTGCAACTACATCTCTGAATCTTCCTTTTACTTTTTTCCCCTCTGCCTTAAGCTTGTCTATTGTTGATCTTAAAACATCATATTGCTGATAAAGTTCTTCATCAGTCATAACTCTTGTTGTTGCATTAAGCATTACCAGATCAAGAAGATTTTCTGACTGCGTTTTTTGTCCGTCAACAAAACAAGGAACATATTTTGAATTATATCGGTTTTCTTCGATAAGCTTGCTTATTGCAGTATATCTTCTGTGACCCGATTTAATAAAATATGTTCCCGGATTATCTGTATCTTCAGTTACAACTATGTTATGTTTTAGTCCTTGGCGTTCGATATCGTCTGCCAGAAGTTCTATTTCTTTCAAAGAGAAAAAATTATCGAGGCTGGGTTTAAGTTTATCAATCTCTATCATCTTGATATTTGAACGAAATGAATCATCTGCTGCTGATTTTATATCCGCAGATATCGTCGAATCTATCTGAAATTTTTTCAAACTTTTATCCCACCTTTCTGATTATCTCTTCTGTAAGTTCGATAAATTTTTTCGCCGGACTCTGCCAGTACATATACTCATTCGCTGTAACTTTATAGTTAAGTGAATTTCTTATTATGTTGCTGTAAGGAATTACAGTCTTAAAAACTTTATCTCCTAATGATCTTTCAAGTATTTCTTTAAGTTCAGCATCTGACTTATTATTTTTATCGTACTTTGCAATAAAGCAACCTATAAATTCTGCATTAACTTTATTAATCGCATCAGTTACTTTTGCTATACCTTGTATTGCAAAAATGCCAAGCTCTACAGGCACGATTACACCATCAGATATGCTTATTATTTTCTCAGTAACACTGTTAAGTGCAGGAGGCATATCAAAAAGAACATAATCATAATCATTTTCAATTTTCTTAAGATATGATGTGAACTTATTGATATTTGTTTTCTGTACGTCATCATTAAGTGCCGAAAAATTCTCGGCACACTCATTCATGTGAACAGTTGAAGTAAGTATATCAATATTATCATATCTTGTCTTTGAAAATGAACTATCAGGATAAACAGAATCATTAATTAATGTTTCTTCTATTCCGATATCATTAACGTTATTCGCAAGGAATCGCGTCGCATTCTGCTGACCATCACAATCTATTATCAATACTTTTTTCGCTAACTTATACGCCATTACATACGCAACATTTACAACAGTTGTGGTTTTCGATACTCCACCTTTATTATTGAAAATCGCTATCTTTTTCATTTTCATACCTACTTTCATTCCGAAACGAAACGCAACCGTATTGCTTCGCAGAGATACTTGTCCCAACCATGCCCGAAGATAAAATAGATATTATTGTACTTCTGAGAACGTTCTGACGGATATCCATTCCAAAGAATGAATGCCAACCGGAACGCTGCTGATGTACTTGATGTGTGCCAACCATGTTTAAGCGATTCAGGTTTAATGTGCATCTCATCGAAGTCAAACCCATCACAACAATCAGAAATGTTATACTTATCGTCTTCTGTCTTTTTAGCGACTAAACTAAGCAGATACATAACCGGTACTACTTCCTCATTAACACGACGGCATTTATTAAGTAAAATGCGAAACGCATTTTCATGAGTTTCATCACGAAAGAATTGCGGTTCCAAAGACATACTAATCTCTCCTTCCAAAAAGAAAAAGAGATTCCATTTTTTAAACAGACTCTCTTTTTCATAATTATTATATTTTGGCTTTTAACGCTTGATTCCACCCTGCTCAGACGTTATCTTCGTTGTTTCTAAAGATTTGTTGTACTGACTTACTAACTTAGCCATACCGCTGTCAGTTAATCCACTACACTTCTGAATGACATCTAACGGCACTCCGCTTTCCATCAGCTTCATTGACATTTCAATTGCCTTCTCCATCATACCTTCTGCCTTGCCTTCTGCTATACCCTCAGCTTTTCCTTCTGCTTTTCCTTCTGCTTTTCCTTCTGCTTTCCATGCAGTTTTAGCCTCATAGATATCGAAGAAAGTTACTGTTTCCTGCTGCATCATTTCCATTGTAGCACCTACTTTCTCTTTATTTACATTTTCACCTTTTAACATCATGTTTTCATACACCACTGCCATTGAATCTACTATGTATGAAAGATCTCCGGGTTCTATCTTATTTTCTGCTATAAGAGGCTTCAAACGGTTGATTACATTCAGCATATCAGCATTGATCGCCTCCTCAATCCGTGGATCATGAATTGCATTTACCACGGACTCATATCTCATCGGATAGAATGGTATCATCGGATACAGTTGTTTTTTTATCATATCGTCTATGTTGTAATCTTCTACGAATTTTACTTTTGCCTCATATGCAACAGCTTCGTTTTTATTCGGGAAATTAAATTCTATTGTGAATTTATCAGGCGTTTTCCCTGTTTTTCTTAGATATATTACAACAGGTTCCGGAATATCAAGTGTCAACTTGCTATAATCCTCTGAATATGTTCTTCCGTGCGCCAATGCTCCACGAATTCCGTATTCAAATATCCTCATTGCCATTGTCTGATCATCTGTTGACTGTATTTCTATGTTGAAAAAATCATCATCTACTTTCAGATAGAGATCAGATATTTTTCTTTGATTATCTATATTCTGTGTTTCTGAGTTTAACTTTATAAGTTTACTCTCCGATGTATAGTTTTTCTCAAATAAATTACCTAAGAACTGTATAATTTTATCGCTCTGCATGTTATTTATTATCTGTTTTACTATTCCATCGTAATTTGTTACTTTTTTAGTTTTTTTAAGTTCATTTATTTTGTCTTTTTCCATTGCATGTTCCTTGTCTTTCTTTGATTTCATTATATCAAAAAAGCTTTGGTTTTTCAATTAGTAAATATAACATATTTACATATGTTTAATAACAAGGGTCTCCAAAACCTTTGACGTGAGTTCGATTCTTACCGCCCCTGTTGCAAAAAGCATTTGACGTTAGGTCAGATGCTTTTTTTATTTATCATAGCAGGTCATAAAACTATACATAATTCATATTTTAGCGGATATAAGAAACTTGACGAAAGCATCATTTCCCAAAGTATTCCAGATACAACACAATGAACGAAGTGACCGCTGTCTGATTCTGCATTTGAAACCTTTTAATAAAAAAACCGGAACGACACCCCGTATCCAACGGCTTGCCCTTCCGGTTTTGTTTATGCTGCTTAAAAAATTATAAATTCATTGCCTTAATCTCTTCGCTGATTTCTTCAACAAGCTTTACTGCCTTTTTTGAGTTCGGACTGAACATAATGATAAGCTCCATAATCCAACCGATAACGCCTCTTATAGCAGCGTTTGCAACCAAAGCCTCGCCTGTTGCTTCTTCCATATTTACGACAGTCCATTTTTTCTGATGCCCTATTTTTCTGAAGCGTCAACTATATTGCTTATCCATACGCCTTTTTTTATAAGAATATAACCTACTATCAGCTTTATTATATCTGCCGCCTGCACTATCGTGTATATAAGAAGTACTGACAAACCTGTAAAGTTACAGAGTATATATGCACATGGCACAGGTACTACCCACGAATAAACGCTGTCAAAAAGAAAGGTCACCATAGTTTTTCCGCCGGAACGCAGTGTAAAATACAGTGCATTAAGGAAGCCCTGAACAGGGAAAAACAAAGCTGTTATCGTAATAAACCAGCTTCCGTACTGACGTATCTCCTGCGTTGTGTCATAAAGCCCCGGAAACACCCCTGAGACAGACACAAGCACAGCAGTCAGACCTATGCATATGACTCCGGTAAACTTCATCAGAGCAAATGCATCATCCCGTGCCTTTTCATATTCATGCGCACCGAGCGTCTGACCTATTATGATTCCGACAGCTGAACCAAGCGCTATAAACACCACGTTAAGAAGATTGCATATGGCGTTTGAAATATTCATTCCTGCTATAACATCAAGGCTTCTCACCGAATAACACTGAGTCAGTGCAGCTATTCCGCCTGCCCATAAAAATTCATTGAAGAAAATAGGCAATCCTTTTTTAATTATCATAACCGAAAGCTCTTTTGGTACTGTAAGCCTTCTGTATATCCCGATAAGAAACACATGCTTTTTCTTAGCCGCACACGACCATATGACTACTACCGCAAACTCGGCAAATCTCGACAGAACAGTAGCTATCGCAGCGCCCCTTACTCCGAGCTCCGGCATACCGAACTTTCCGTATATAAGAAGATAGTTGAACACTATATCCACTACAACCGAAGTCACACCTGCAATCATGGGTTTAAGACTTTCTCCCGTTTCACGCAGACTGCTTGCATATATCTGAGTCATCGCAAACGGAACAAGACCGATAAGCATAATGAACAGATACTGTTTTGCGTACTCCATAGTCAGCACAGGATCAACATCTGTGCTTTCACCTCTCAGATACAGACCTATAAGAGTCTCATCTCCGAGAAGGAACACCGCAATTCCACCTATAACTACCGCTCCGCTTATCCACAGCTTCAGGCGGAAGGTGTTTCTGAAGCCTTCGGTATTTCCCTGTCCGAAATACTGCGCCCCGTATATTCCCGGACCCGATAGTCCTCCGAATACCGCAAGATTAAAAACAAAGATAAGCTGTCCTACTATAGAAACCGCCGTCATTGCCTCTGTTCCGAGACTTCCTACCATGACATTATCGATAAGCCCTACCATGTTTGTTATTCCGTTCTGTATCATCATAGGAACGGCAAGCCTGAGAGCTTTTTTATATATTTGCCTGTTTTTCAAAGTGAACTCCTTTCCGGCAGAAGAAAAACGCCGCAAAAGCCTTATGTGCTTTTACAGCGTCTATAAGTAATTTTTCAGTTAAAAATTAAACTTCCCACTGCTTGAACTTGCTAACTTCTGATTCTGAACAATCTATAAGCTTAAGGTTAAAACTTCCGATATCCATGATAGAAGCTATACCGAGTGTGCTCTTTGCGTCAACGTTTGTTTCTCCCTGAATAGCTCTTGCAGAACCGTTAAGCATTGTTGCACATTCCATAAATTCTCTGAAATCCTTAAGGGAGTTAAGCTTTACTGTGATTACACTTTCCATGATCAGATTTCCTTTCTTGTCTTGATTTTGTCAGTTTGTCCGACTGTAGCAAAGGAAAAATAAAATTTTTCGTTCACTATAATTCATTATACATTATTTTTATGCCGCGGTCAATATTATAGTAAACGAAAAATATTTTTTTGTTTACTCCCCGCTAACTATCCGAAGTCAGGCATTGATTTTTCAAGCATTTCGGGAACAAACACATATCTGTCCTCTAAAAATTTCCTTATCTGTCTTAACCCTTCGTTATAGTGCTCCTCAAGCCGTCCGTTATCCGGGTTATAGCTCATAAGCCAGACCGGTCCGAATCTCCTGAAGCAATCCGGCGCAACAGGCGCATACAACGAAGCTAAACTCTCAAGCACCGGAAAAGAATTCTCTGTTTTAAAGCGTTCAGCAGTTTCAAGCAGAGATGCTTCAAAAAGCTCCGCAAAGCTGCGGTTTTTCATGAGCGAGCCGAACCACTCAGACTCAAGAGCTGTTTTCAGAGAGTCGAGCCTTCCGTTTTCTCCGCCCTTATACAGTCCAAGAGAAAACTCTGTATCATACAGCAGAAAACGCCATCTGCCGTCCTGATAAGGCATATCCGAAACTGAACGGGAACGCCATATCCTCCAGTTGTTGTTTCCTATGGTCATACAGTCTTCATTTGCCGTATATATCACTATCGCAAAATAATCGGCAAAGCTCTCTATATCAACCTTTTCACAGAGCTTCTGATAGTTTTTCTCATTCGAAAGATCGCTTTCTATGAGTTCGCAAAGCTCCTCGTAAAGCGCAAGATCCGCCTCCTCGCCCTCCTCAAGCTCGCCTTTTTTTATCATAACAACATCTTTGTTATCCACACCATAGTCGTACTGAATGCTGTTGTCAGTGTAGTCCTCTTCTATGGCATACACACCCCAGTACTCTCCGTTTATAAAAACAACAGCCGGTCTTGAACCTTGAGTTGCAAAGTTTTTTCCTGCTGCTATGCTCTGAACAAAAGGATCCCTGAGCTTTACATAGTCGCAGTCATTTCCGCCGTTTCTGAGAAGAAAAGTCTTGTATTCGGAAAGTTCGCTTCCGGGCTCTGATTCTCTGGAAAGTCCGGGAATAAGCGGATACTCTATCTTTTTCTTGCCGTATTCCTCTCTCGCATAGAGTCTGAAGCTCTTCTGGTTATAGGTACGTGTAGCCTTTCCCATTATTCTGATGCCGAGATCCTGCTCAAACTGCACCTTTCCGTCAGGCTCTATAAGCTCCATATGAACAGGTCTTTCCCAATCCCTGCCCTTCTGAGAATAGTTGCCCTCGTATTCCCAGTCTTCAGCTATGCTCGCTTCCTCCGTTTGCTTCCATTCGTCATAGGCCTTTCCGGAAACATATATTCCTTTTTCATAGTCAAAAAGATTGTAGGCGTTTGTCGAAAGCGAAACAACCGGAAGACCGTTATATCTGTCCTGCTGACTTATCCCTACAAAATAAGTATTGGTTTCCACAGGTCCGGATATACCGTTTTTATCAAAAACAGCCGCTCTTATAACAGTCCCCTTGGCAACTGACTTCGGAACATATGCCGAGGACTCAGGTCCTATTCCGGTGACAGCAGCCAGAATATCAGGCTCTCCTGATCTTTTGGTCAGTACGACAGGACAGGTATACAGAAAAGAATCCTTCGTGGGTACACTTCCGTTTGTGGTATACCGTATCTCCAGCTCCTTGTTTTCGGTACTCAGCTCAAGAACGAGGTCATCTGAAAAAAATCCTCCCTCACAGCTGAAGCGCGGCGTTTCAAGTCCGGTATCGTATATAACCTCTGCCGGCTTATCAAAGTCTGCCTTTACCGTATCTATAACAGCTATATCTGACTTCTCCGTCTGCGGATTGGGTTCTGCTTTTTTATCACACGAAGACACAGCAAGAAGAAAAGCAGATGCAAAAGTCAGTATTTTTGTATGGCACTTCAAAAAAATCATCTCCTTCCGAGCATTGTCATAACTTTTTTTCGCATATTTTCTCTATTATAGAACTTTTCTCAGAGCATGTCAACCCTCAGAAATCCGGATAGTGCTATTGACACATATGGTCTTAGGATGATATAATTTATATCGTAAACGCCAAAAATATTTTTTCGTTTACGATATAAAAAACAAAAGAAATAATAAGGAGCACAAAAAATGCAGACAGAAGAAACAAACATCATCGAAACCCCTCAGAACAATCTTTCTCCGCATGACGCCGCAAAATACTACAACCGCACCGGCGGTGCCATATGCATTCATTACGCAATACTGTATGTCGTTCAGATTATAGCCATAATTTTTATATGCATAGCTGTTGCAATGACGGGATCAAAAAAATATATGCAAATAATAACAGACCCGTCTGTTATGCTGTATCTTACAGCGGCATCATATGTAATAGCAAACATAGCAGGCACGATAATCGCCCTTGCTTTTAACGGAAAGCTGAAAAATTCCCTGAAAGGAATGTTTATGCGCTCCGGATTCACACCTGCCTTTATGGCACTGTGTGTTCCTGCCGCTATGTGTATACAGGCCATCAGCATAGTCCTTCAGAACCTCTTCGTTCTGATAACCGGAAGCAGCGGAATGGAAAACATGCAGATGCCTGAGCTGATGCCGGGGAACACGCTCAACAACGTTGTCTATGTTCTGTATGTCGGAATTCTTGGCCCTGTAACCGAAGAGCTTCTCTTCCGCGGTGCTGTCATGAAGGGCTTCAACTTTGCCGGACAAAAATTTGCAGTTATCTTTTCAGCACTTTGGTTTGCACTGTTTCACGGCAATATCATGCAGGGAATCATAGCTTTTCTGCTCGGTATATTTTTCGGATATCTTAACATAAAAGCAGGCTCGATAATGCCGTCTGTTATACTTCATATAACAAACAACATGACAGCAATACTTCTTGAAGCTGTTTCATCATCTATGAGCGATAAAACCTTGGATATATTCTATACTGTTTATATCATCGCGGCAATAATCCTCGGCGGCATATGTCTTTTCAGGGCATTATCAAAGCTTAAAAACAACCCGTCAAAGGAAAACAGCTTTTTCGAGCCCGAATGCTGCCCCGACAAGGATTCAAAGAAAAAATACGGTCTTCGCGCCGCTGTAAAATCCCCGTTTCTCTGGATAGCATTTGCGATATACATGCTTCTCATCATATCCAACATCATAATCTCAAACATTAACATCGAGATATAGCTCTGATACACACTCCTCTCTGCCGGAAACGGCTGGGAGGAGTTTTGTTTTCATGAAATTTTTCAAAAAATTATCATCTTAAATCCGCTTGAAAACCTTGATTATATCAGATAAATATGATACAATTAAAGTATTATTGCGAAAAATTAAATTTTTTAAAAATAAAGGAGTTTTTTTAATGACCAACAGTTATGAAAGTCCGTTCTGCACACGATATGCAAGCAAAGAAATGCAGTTCGTTTTCTCGGCAGACAAAAAATTCACCACATGGCGAAGGCTATGGGTGGCACTTGCAAGAGCGGAAATGAAGCTTGGTCTTCCTGTAACGGAGGAACAGGTAAAGCAGCTTGAGGCGAACATTGAAAACATCGACTACGAAGCTGCAAAAGAACGTGAAAAGATATGCCGCCACGATGTAATGTCACATGTTCATGCATACGGTCTAGCATGTCCGGAAGCGAAGGGCATAATCCATCTCGGAGCGACCTCCTGTTATGTAGGTGACAACACAGACATCATCATTATGAGAGACGCGCTCGGAATAGTACATAAAAAGCTTGTTACTGTTATTTCTCAGCTTTCAAAGTTTGCTGAAGAATACAAGGATATGCCGGCTCTCGCCTATACACATCTCCAGCCTGCACAGCTGACAACAGTAGGTAAGCGTGCTACTCTCTGGATAAACGAATTTCTTATGGATCTTGAGGAAATAGAATACCGTATCAAGAGCCTCAGACTTCTTGGTTCCAAGGGTACTACAGGCACACAGGCTTCTTTTGTAGAGCTTTTTGAAGGTGATTCTTCAAAAATAAAACAGCTCGAATCCATGATTGCCGAAGAAATGGGCTTTGACGGAGTTGTTCCTGTATCCGGACAGACATATTCAAGAAAAATCGACTCTCAGATAATAAGCACTCTCAGCGGTCTTGCCCAGTCTGCAAGCAAGTTCTCATACGATATGAGAATTCTTCAGAGCTTCAAGGAAATGGAAGAACCGTTTGAAAAGGGTCAGATCGGCTCATCAGCTATGGCATACAAGAGAAATCCTATGAGATGCGAAAGAATAACAGCACTTGCAAGATATCTCATGATAGACAGCCTCAACCCTGCCTTCACAGCAGGCACACAGTGGTTTGAAAGAACTCTCGACGACTCAGCCAACAGAAGAATCTCCGTCGCAGAAGGCTTCCTCGCTGCTGACGCTATTCTCAACATCCTCATAAACGTTACAAGCGGACTTGTTGTCTACCCTAAGATAATACGCCGCAGGATCATGAGCGAGCTTCCGTTCATGGCTACTGAAAACATCATGATGAGCGCTGTAAAGAAGGGCGGAGACAGACAGGTACTTCACGAAAAGATTCGCGAATACTCAATGATTGCAGGAAAACACGTTAAGGAAGACGGTCTTGAAAACGACCTCTGCGACATGATTCTTGGCGACGATATGTTCATGATAACAAAGGACGAGCTTGACGCTATCCTGAAGCCCGAGAACTTCACTGGCCGCAGCGCAGAACAGGTTACCGAATTCATCGCAGCCTGCGTAAACCCTGTCCTCAAAGCAAACGCCGACAAGCTTAACGAAACAGCGGAAATAAACGTATAGTGTGCGAAGGTGCAGGGCGACCGCAAAGCCCTGCTGTAAAAAAAACTTCTCCACCTACCCGTTCCCCCTATAAGCAAAAAATATTTTGTGTGCGAAGGTGCAGGGCGACCACAAAGCCCTGCTGTAAAAAACCTTCTCCACCTACCCGTTCCCCCTATAAGCAAAAAATATTTTGTGTGCGAAGGTGCAGGGCGACCGCAAAGCCCTGCTGTAAAAAACCTTCTCCACCTACCCGTTCCCCCTATAAGCAAAAAATATTTTGTGTGCGAAGGTGCAGGGCGACCGCAAAGCCCTGCTGTAAAAAAACCTTCTCCACCTACCCGTTCCCCCTATAAGCAAAAAATATTTTGTGTGCGAAGGTGCAGGGCGACCGCAAAGCCCTGCTGTAAAAAACCTTCTCCACCTACCCGTTCCCCCTATAAGCAAAAAATATTTTGTGTGCGAAGGTGCAGGGCGACCGCAAAGCCCTGCTGTAAAAAAACCTTCTCCACCTACCCGTTCCCCCTATAAGCAAAAAAATATTTTGTGTGCGAAGGTGCAGGGCGACCGCAAAGCCCTGCTGTAAAAAACCTTCTCCACCTACCCGTTCCCCTCTATAAGCAAAAAAATATTTTGTGTGCGAAGGTGCAGGGCGACCGCAAAGCCCTGCAGAATTTAACCACAAACTATTGACTTATCCCCCCGCATATCATATAATTAAAATAATTGTCGATAATATTCGTCAAAAAAATTTTTGGAGGTAAAAAAGTGAAGAAAATCAAAAAACCCGTTTTCTTTATTGTATTTTTACTCATTCTCGGCTTCTCTTACACCGCTATTTTCGGTGTTAAGTACCAGTACGGAGATGTTGCTAAAACATACATTAAGGATATTTCGGATATAAGACTCGGTATAGACATTCAGGGCGGTGTTGATGTAACATTCACACCTGCAGACGGCGTTGACGCCACAGACGAACAGCTTGACGCAGTAAAGGAAGTAATGAAGGTTCGTCTTGCATCACTCGGTATAACAGACAGCAACGTTTACGTTGACTCAAACAACGACCATGTTATCGTTCGTTTCCCATGGCAGTCCTCCGAATCAGACTTTGACCCGGAAGCTGCTGTAAAGGAACTCGGCGGTACCGCAATGCTCACATTCCGTGAAGGTCAGGAAACAACAGTTGACGAAAACGGAGAAACAGTTCCTTCCGGCGAGATTATCCTCAACGGTGAAGATATAGCAAACGCTTCAGCAGGATATCAGCAGGAAGAAACAGGTGAAGTAATATACGTTGTTTCACTCAAGCTCAATCCTTCAGGTACAGAAAAGTTCTCTGAGGCTACAGGCAGACTCTACACTGAAAACGGCGTGATCTCTATCTGGATGGATAACACCCTTATCTCTGCTCCTACAGTAAACGCACACATAACAAACGGCGAAGCTATCATATCAGGAAGCTTTGAAACATACGAAGACGCTGAAGCTCTTGCAAACAAGATAAACTCAGGTTCTCTTCCTTTCTCACTTACAACATCAAGCTTCTCAACTATTTCCCCTACACTCGGATCCGGCGCACTTGACGCTATGATGCTCGGCGGACTTATCTCACTCGGATTTATCGCCGTATATATGATAGTACTCTACAGACTTCCGGGATTTGTTGCAGTTATCGGACTTATCGGACAGATAACAGCTACTTTTGCAGTAGTATCAGGATACTTCAGCTTCATGAACAGCTCTACACTCACTATCCCCGGTATCGCAGGTATAATCCTCTCTGTTGGTATGGGGGTTGACGCTAACATCATTACAGGCGAACGTATCAAGGAAGAGCTCCGTTCCGGCAAGAAGCTCAACACTGCTCTTGAAGCAGGCTACAAGAGAGCTTTTTCAGCTATCTTTGACGGAAACCTCACAGTTATACTTATCGCTATTATCCTCATGGGCGCATTCGGCGTTCCTGACAGTCTCTTTGCCAAGATGCTCAACATCGTATTCAGATGGTTCGGAACTACAACAGAGGGTACTATCTACTCATTCGGCTTCACTCTCATGGTAGGTGCTATTCTTAACTTCCTCATGGGCGTACTTGCATCAAAGCTTATGCTTGGCTCACTCTCCAAGTTCGGCGTATTTAAAAACAGAAAACTTTATGGAGGTTTAAGCAAATGAGTAAAGCAAAAAACACACAGTCACCGGCAAGCGATATAAAACGCTATAACTTTACCGGCAAACGCAAGATTTTTTACATAATCTCCTCCGCTCTTATTGCCCTTTCCATACTTGTTACGTTTTTAGGCGTCGATG
This sequence comes from Ruminococcus sp., assembly GCA_015066815.1. Taxonomy (GTDB): domain Bacteria; phylum Bacillota; class Clostridia; order Oscillospirales; family Ruminococcaceae; genus HUN007. The sequence goes on along the minus strand of SVNR01000016.1, from coordinate 8,146 downwards.
TAGCAATAGAGTTCAGAGGCGGAACAATGATCACCTACTCCTTTACAGGTGATGTAAACTCAAACGAAGTACAGTCAAAGGTTCAGGAGATAACAAACTCCACTGTAAACGTACAGCAGGGTGATCTCTTCCAGAGCGACAAGAAGAAGCTTTCCATATCGTTTGTTTCAAACGAGGGCTTCACAGCTGAAAAGCAGTCAGAGCTTACAACTGCACTTCAGGAGCTTTATGCAGATAACGAGCTTGAGATTCTCGACTCAACAGACGTTGCAGCATCATCTGGACGCAACTTCTTCGTAAAGTGTATCGTTGCAGTAGCTTTTTCATCGGTTATCCTTATTCTCTATATAGCTTTCCGTTTCAAAAGAATCAGCGGCTGGTCCTCAGGTATATGTGCGGTTATCGCTCTTATCCATGACGTAATAGTAACATACGGATTCTTTGTTATCATAGGATTCCAGATCAACTCAAACTTCATTGCCGTTGTTCTTACTATCCTCGGATGCTCAATAAACAACACTATCGTTGTATATGACCGTATCAGAGAAAACAAGAAGCTTATGCCTGTTGCAGATATAAACGACCTTGTAAACATCAGTACAACACAGTCGATGTCACGTTCTTTCAGAACTACCATAACAACAATCGCTACAATGATCATCATATCTGTCGTGGCTTATATCTATGGTGTAACATCGATCCTCAGCTTCTCTGTTCCGATAATTATAGGTATGACAATCGGAACATATTCATCACTCTGTCTTGCTCCATGCCTCTGGATATCATTGCAGGCAAAGAACAAAAAAGCTCAGAAAGCCTGAGTACAAAATCGTTTTTTCAGAAACCGCCTTGTAAAGCAAGGCGGTTTTATGTTATAATTTATAGTGAACATTAAAACTTTTTTTCGTTTATATGTAATAATATATTAAACAGCAAACAGAGGTGATACGCAAAATGAAAGCAGGAGTTTCAACAGCATGTCTTTATCCTGATCTGCTTGAAAACACACTTGAGATCCTTATGAAGCTCGGAATAACAGACACTGAGATATTTGTGAACACTCACAGCGAAACAACAGCTGACTTTACGGATATGCTTGCACGCATCCTGGCAGACGGAGGCGCTTCATGCACCGCATATCACCCGTTTACCTGTCCTATAGAGCCTATGATGTTTTTTTCAGGCTACGAAAGACGTATAACCGATATGCTCGAATACTACAAGTATTTTTTTGAAGCAATGACAAGGCTTCATTCAGAGATCTTCGTGCTTCACGGAAACCTCCACATCATAGCATGCCCTGACGATTATTACTTTGAGGTTTTTTCGCGTATTTCCGAAACTGCCAGGTCGTTCGGCGTTGTCGTTGCACAGGAAAACGTAGCAAGATGTCAGAGCAGAAGCCTTGATTTTCTCAGAAAAATGTCACAAAGTCTGGGAGATGACGCAAGGTTTGTGCTTGATATAAAGCAGGCTGTCCGTTCAGGCGAAAACCCCTTCACCATGGCAGATGTACTCGGAAACAAAATAATCCATGTGCATATGAGTGATCACGATGAAAAAAGCGACTGCCTTCTTCCCGGAAAAGGAACCTTCAACATAGAAGCTTTTCTTATGTCTCTTATGAAAAAAGGCTTTGACGGCTCTGTCATACTTGAGCTTTACAGAAACAACTTCGATAAGCCGCAGGAACTGAAGGAAAGCTTTGACTACCTTGACAAAATAATAAAAAACATCAGAAAAGAAAGGACCACCATATGAAATGCCCTTTTTGCAGCTATGAAGATACAAAAGTAATCGACTCAAGATCCATAGACCGGAAAAAAAGAAGAAGACGTGAATGCACAAACTGTCAAAGAAGGTTTACAACCTATGAAACAATAGACGTTCCTGTTCTGGCTGTTGAAAAAAGAGACGGTTCTTTTGAACCCTTTGACAAAAACAAGCTTGTAAACGGAATATACAGTGCTATCAAAAAAAGACCCGTAAGCGCCGAGGCTGTATCAAGAATAGCCGATGAAACAGAGACCTGTTTTCTGAACGATTTCCGTGAAACTGTATCCTCATCCGAAATAGGAAACATCGTTCTTGAAAAACTAAAAAAGCTTGATGTGATAGCGTACATACGCTTTGCATCGGTTTATAAGGATTTTACCGACCTTGAAAGCTTTATCGGAATCATATCAGAGCTCGACACCAAATAGCACTTTTGCACAAAACACTCCAGCGTTTTTTTGTTGTTTCAAACAAATTTTCATAAAAATATTTTTTCTATAGATTTTTGCGTTTTTTTATGATATTATAATCATATAAATTTTTTTTATACCAAACAATACATATTCAGGAGGCTACAAAAAATGGACACTATTTACACAACACTTCAGATGAATGACATCACCGATCAGTATGATCCGGCAGAGATCGAAGAACAGAAGGCACTTTCTATAATATGCATTATTTTATTCGTTCTTTTCTTCCTTCCGGCAATATCATACAAGACCTCAGCATACGCAAAGCAACTTTCAAACCAGTTGCTTACAATTTGCTTGGCTTTCTTTGTAAACTCGTTTATTATAGGCAGAATTCCGTTTTTAGGCGGCTTTATCAGCTCCATAATAAGCATTGTTCTGTTAGCACTTGTTGTGTTAAAAATAATTGACGCTGCAAAAGGAAAGCTCAGAGAACTTCCTTTCGGATTTTCTATCCCTGCTTTCAAATAATCATAAAAAATCAAAAACAAAAGCTCAAGGCGGTCATACTGGCCGCCTGTTTTTTAGCATATGATATCCTCAGTCATCATATAGATTTACTTAAAGAGGTGAATCCATATGAAAAAGAAAAAAATTTTCCGTATATCGGCTCTCATTATGTCGCTTATCTTTATTGCAGTACTCTGCGTAAAAAACAGCGGCAGTCCGGATATCTGCCTTACCATGGAAAATGTTTCGGCATATCTTCTGACTCACGGCTGGGAAACCGATACGGAAAAAATAACATCACAAAGCATAACTATTCCTTCAGAGTTCAACGAGATATACCAAAGCTACAACGAAGTCCAGAAGCAGCAGGGCTTTGACCTGAAAAAACACAGAGGAAGCAGTGCTACCCTGCTTACGTGCCCTGTCACAAACTACGGCACAGACGAAAACGTTGTATGTGAGCTTATTCTGAAGGACACACAGCTTATCGGGGCAAATCTCAGCCTTACAGGAAAAAACGGCTTTATAAAACCGTTAGATACACACTGACCAAAAAGTCAGACTGTAAATATCAACGATAAAATCAAGAAAAGAGGAATGAAAAAATGAACAATGCAAAAATGATCAACTTCAACGGAACACCCTGTGTTGAACTCACTGCAGGAGGCTATACCGCACTTATCGCATATGAGATAGGCTGCAATGTCATCAGACTCAGAGACACAGTTCACTCAGCTGAATTTTTCAGGTTTGACGCACAGAATCCCGCAGAAACGATTATCAACTCGCCAGAGGTATGGGGAATGCCTACCCTGTATTTTCCGAACAGACTTGCCGACGGCGTACTCAAAACCTCTGATGCCGTATATCACTGGCCGGTAAACGAAAAAAATCACTACAACAACCATATACACGGCTTCCTGCACAAGCGTGTACACAACGTTGAAGAATACAGCTTTGACGACAAGAGCGCATGGCTTAAAACAAAGTTTGTTTTTGATGAAAACGATGAGTTTTATCAGTATATGCCTATAGACTTTACTGTGGAATACACCTTCACACTTTCTGAGGACGGTCTTACACAGAACATCCGTTTCACAAACCTTTCAGATAAGGCTCTTCCTATATCGATAGGCTCCCACACAGCTATGGCTGCTCCTTTTGTTGACGGAGCAAAGCTTGCCGATATAAGACTCCGCGTACCTGCAATGCTCAGATGCGAGCTTAATGAACGCTGCCTTCCTACAGAAAACCTTCTCGATCTTTCCGAATGGGACAAGGAATATGTTGACGGAACAAAGCTCCCGGTTCTTCAGAACCTTGACAACGATATGTATGCAGCCGGAAAGCTCACTCTCAACGGCAGAGAATTCAACGGAATAATAGCTGAAGATACCGCAAGCGGAATAAAGCTTTGTTATGAGGTTTCAGACGAATACCGCTTCTGGATAATATGGAACGACTGCGGCTTCAACGGCTACTTCTGCCCTGAACCTATGACAGCGATGATAAACGCACCAAACCTTTCTCTGTCACCGAGCGTAAGCGGCTACAGAGAAATCATAAAAAATCAGACCTTCGAGGCATCACAGCATTTCTTTACAGCTACCTGACCGCAGGGATGCTCATGTTCTCTTTTGGTTTTTCTGTGACACCTATACCATCGCCTCTGTATTATAGCGAAAGTCAGATTTATTTTGATGTTCACTATAAACCGATGAGTATATGTGACGGGCTGTTTTAAGCTTACAAAACAAACAAAAACACAACACAAAGAAAACAACTGCCCGACGACAACATTTACCCGAATATATTTTGCTAAATCACTTGAAAAACAACAGAAAATATGATATAATCAGCTTAATAGTTTTGAGAAATCACACAAAACAAAAAAATTAACTTAATAAAGGAGTTTTTATATGAAATTCGGCTTTTTCGATGACGCAAGAAAAGAATACGTCATCAACTCTCCAAGAACACCATATCCATGGATCAACTATCTCGGTACACAGAGCTTCTTCTCACTTATTTCAAACACAGCAGGCGGCTACTGCTTCTATAAGGATGCACGTCTCAGAAGAATAACAAGATATCGTTACAACAACGTTCCTATCGATATGGGCGGACGTTACTTCTACATAAACGACAACGGTACTATCTGGAATCCGGGATGGTCACCTGTAAAGACAGAGCTCGATTCATATGAATGCCGTCACGGTATGGGCTATACTGTTATCACAGGTAAGAAGAACGACCTTAAGGCTGAGGTTACTTTCTTCGTTCCTCAGAACTACGACGGAGAAGTTCAGCAGGTAGTTCTCACAAACGAGGGCTCAGCTCCTAAGACATTCAAGTTCTTCTCTTTTGCAGAATGGTGTCTCTGGGACGCTCAGGACGACTGCACAAACTTCCAGAGAAACTTCTCTACAGGTCGTGTTGAAGTTGAAGGCTCCACAATCTACCACAAGACAGAATACAGAGACAGACGTAACCACTACGCTTTCTATACAGTAAACGACGCTATCGACGGTTACGATACAGATCGTGATACATTTATCGGTCTCTATAACGGCTTCGGCGATCCTCAGGCTGTTACAGAAGGCAAGTCAGGAAACTCCTTCGCTGACGGCTGGTCACCTATCGCTTCACACTACAAAGAGATCACACTCGGCGCAGGCGAAACAAAGACTCTCGTTTTCATCCTCGGCTACGTTGAGAATCCTTTTGACAAGAAGTTTGAGGCTGACGGCAAGACAATCAACAAAGAAAAGGCTCACGCAATGATCGAAAAATACAACACACCTGAAAAGGTTGCTGAAGGTCTTGCAGAGCTCAGAGCTACATGGGACAAGCTCCTCGGAATCCTCAACGTAAATACACCTGACGACAAGGTTAATCGTATGGTAAACATCTGGAACCAGTATCAGTGTATGGTTACATTCAACCTTTCACGTTCTGCTTCATACTTCGAATCAGGTATCGGCCGTGGAATGGGCTTCAGAGACTCCAACCAGGATATTCTCGGTTTCGTTCACCAGATTCCGGACCGTGCAAGAGAGAGACTTATCGACCTCGCTTCAACACAGCTTCCTGACGGCGGCTGCTACCACCAGTATCAGCCACTCACAAAGAAGGGCAACTCCGATATCGGCGGCGACTTCTCAGATGATCCGCTCTGGATGATCCTTTCTGTAGGCTCATACATCAAGGAAACAGGCGACTGGTCTATCCTCGACGAAATGGTTCCTTATGACAACGACGAGTCAAAGGCTAAGCCAATGCTCGATCACCTCACAGTTTCATTCTATCATATAGTAAACAATCTCGGTCCTCACGGACTCCCGCTCGCTATGCGTGCTGACTGGAACGACTGTATCAACCTTTCATGCTTCTCTGATAAGCCGGGCGAAAGCTTCCAGACATACACCAACCCTAAGTTCGCTGCAGAAGGCGGTTACTCCAAGGTTGCTGAGTCTGTAATGGTTGCTACACTCTTCACATATGCAGGTCCTTCATACGTTGGTATCCTCAGACACCTCGGCAAGAACGAGGAAGCTGACAAGGCTCAGGCTGAGATTGACAAGATGAAGAAGAATGTTATGGAATCTGCTTTTGACGGTGACTGGTTCCTCAGAGCTTACGACGCTTACGGCGAGAAGATGGGTTCAAAGGAATGTGAAGAAGGTAAGATCTTCATCGAACCACAGGGCTTTGCAGTTATGTCCGAAATAGGCAAGGATCAGGGTGCAGATATCAAGACTCTTGAATCTATCGACAAGTACCTCAACACAAAGTACGGTCTCGTTCTCAACAACCCTGCATTCTCAAAATACTATGTACAGTACGGCGAAATCTCCACATATCCGGGCGGATACAAGGAGAACGCAGGTATCTTCACACACAACAACGCATGGATCATCTGTGCTGAAGCTTATGCAGGCCGTGGTGACAAGGCGTTTGAATACTACTCAAAGATCGCTCCTGCATTTAACGAGGACATCTCAGAGCTTCACAAGACAGAGCCTTACGTTTACGGTCAGATGATCGCAGGTAAGGATGCAAGCAGATTTGGTGAAGGAAAGAACTCATGGCTCACAGGTACAGCTGCATGGAACATGGTTGCTATATCTCAGTACATCCTCGGTGTACAGCCTGACTTCGACGGACTCAGAGTAGATCCTTCCATCCCACACGAATGGGACGGCTTCACAGCTACAAGAAAGTACCGTGGTGCTGAATACAACATCACAGTCAAGAACCCTGACCACGTTTGCAAGGGCGTAAAGAGCCTCACAGTTGACGGCAAGGCTATCGAAGGAACAGTTATTCCTGCTTTCGAAAGCGGCGTTCACACTGTTGAAGTTGTAATGGGTTAATAAAAACCTTAAAGTGAAAGCTTTATAATACAAAACGGCTGCGTAACTTAATGTTACGCAGCCGTTTTTATGTATGGATTTTATATAGTTTTACATTTGAAATACAAGCTTTTTATATCCGTACCCTTTCCAAGATACATCTCCAATATCAACATATTAGTTATTTTCAAGCCTTTATTAGAATTAAGTATAATTTTATTCATTACCTCTCATGTTTAGTTTTTATTTCAATCTTTTAATTCTTTTCTCTAACGCCGGATGAAAATCAAAAAAATCAATTTTATTTGATTTCTTAGGTTTACGACATGCTATTTTTAACATCTTCACCATATCTTCTTTGCTGCAATAATTTAATGCATATTGATCAGCTTTATATTCACAAGAAAGAGAATACACATAGAAAAGTGTTGCAAAAACCACCAAAAGAAATAAATATTTACCAGAAAATATTGTGCATGTAAATATCAGAAAAACAACCAGATATTTTAATATTAATTTAAATAATAAATGATGTTTTTTCAAATGATACTGTTCATGAAATATAACTGTATTCAAACTTATTGAATTATTAATAAGCTCATTATACAGATTTTCTTCTAAAAAAATATTATTAAAACAACAAAATGCATTGTTTTTAATTTCAATATTTTTAACCAAATAAACATTCTTCAATTTTGTTGATTTGATTCTATTATTTTCATCCAAATATCTTTTCTCCATACATACAAGCCTAAAACAATTAGATAAAAACGCATAAACTGTAATGATAGATATAAGCCACATGTTTTTTATCGCAAAAAACCACATGCCAAATATCAACAATATAGAAATCAAATCTAAAATAATACATAGTTTCTTAATCATAATTACTTATTATTTCTTATATATGCTTACTGTATTCTGTTTAAACCAATAATAGTAAACGACAAATACATTGGTCGTTTACTACCCTATCCTGACCTTCTTCCCCTCAAACGCAAATCCGTATTTTCTTATTTTTTCTTCCGGTACTCCGTGTTCAATAAGAGTCTGAGCATATTTCATTTCTTCTATCTGCATAAGCGCTGATTT
>SVNR01000080.1 GCA_015066815.1 Ruminococcus sp. | reverse complement strand
AAACTGTTTAAGACGGGCAAGATCGCTTAGGTCTACGCTATTGTTTCCTGTTACATCCGCCGCTTTTTCAGAATTATCACTAAGATCAATGTCGCCGATAAGAAAAAGAGAAAGCATAGAAAGATCCGTAATATCAATACTTCCGTTTTCATCGATATCACCATAAGTAACATCCTCTGCCCCTGGAGTATCAGTTGTGTCATCAGGTTTTATAGGTTCATCAGGCTTTGTTGTCACATCAGGCTTATCGTCTGAAGCTGTTTTATAAAGATCTGCCGGCATCTCATCAAGCGTCAGGCAGTATTCACTGTTGTATATCTTGTTCAGTTCTTCATAGTTCTGTTTGTTTTCGCTCATTATGAACTCACCATACCATGGGCAGAAATAAAGCCATCCGGCGTTTTCTATCGTGAGATTATCAAGAGACGGGATAGTGTCGTTTTCCGTCATTGCAACCATTTTTCTGCCTTCGGTAAGATCAACAAGATAATTGTATATCCCTGTTATTGCGCTCAGGTTCGGACCACCGGTGAGACCGTCATCCCGGTTAAACTCACAGTTATACTTGTCATAAGCTACTATATCCACATATTCGTCACCGGGATACCAGCTTGGTGAGTTTGCGTAGTTATAGCTGTTGAACTCCCATATAAGATTGTGAAGACCGTATTCTTCAGTAAGCTTCGAGTAGAGGAGCTTCCAGAGGGATTTTAAGACCTCAGGACCTCTGTCGCCCCACCAGAACCATGCTGTTCCATCGCCGTAGTTACCTTCATTTCCCTGAGCTTCATGGAAAGGACGGAACAGAATAGGCACTCCTGCCTCCTGACAAAGAAGAAGCTGTTCTGCAAGGTCTTCTACAGCTGCATCAAAGTATGCTCTTTCTTTTGTACCCTCTTCAAGTATATTAGCTGTGTTGAAGGTACTGTTTGAAGCCTGATAGTTCTTGTATGTACACTTCTGCCAGTCAACAGTATCCCCGAGTGTATAGTTTTCAAAATCAATCGGAACGTTGATATGCCAGCTTGTAGTTGCAATTCCGTTTTTGTTTTTTACCCAGTCGATAAGACGTTCAGTTGTGCCGTCCTCCCAGCCGTAAAGAGGATTGTAGTTCATCATATCAAAACCTCTTATAGCAGGAAGCTTTCCTGTTTTCTCCTTTATAAAATCAAACTCAAGCTCCATATCGCCGTCGTTTCCGCCGCCATATATCTCCTGCTGACCGGAAATGATATGCTTTCCGTATACTGAAGAGAGATAGCTCATGAGAGCCTTTGTTTCCTTCGTAGCATCAGGATCAACAGGAACAGCTGATGCCTTCGAATAATCAGGAGCAGGTGTTCTTGTAAGAGTTACCGTATCATACAGGCAGTAACCCCAGCCTCCGCCGAAGGATACAGTGTTTTCACCCTTGAAAAGCTTGATATCCCCGAAGCTGAAATCACTCCATGTATCCGTATGAGGAACCTTTACAGTATATGTTTTTTTATAATCACCGCTCACTACAGTTGCCTCAGCCTGTCGTGATTCTCCCTCCGAGCCAAGATACATAAGCGCCTTTGTCTCCAGACGATACATACCTGTTTCGGGTACTGTTACAGTAAATGTCATAGAACCCCCGCCTTTTACCCATGCAAATCCCTTTCCTGAGAATCCGGGGTACTCATCGTTATAAACCTTGTCTGCTGCTTCGACTCCGTCATCAAGCACAAGCTCCTCGCATTCAGATGAAAACATCGGTTCTACGCCCTTTATAGCCGATACATGCTCCATACCTGATGGAAAGACAGCTGCTGTACTCATAAGTATAACTGCCGATGCAGCAAAAGCTGCTTTTTTTGTGGCTTTTTTTGTCATCAGAAAACTTCCTCCTTAAATGATTTAAGAACCTTTCAGAACAATTTTTTTCATATGAAAACTTCGCACCTCAAACTGTTCACAAAACCGGCACGAACACCTTTACTTATATTATAAATTAAAATTTAATTTTTTTCAAGAAATATTTAATATCATATTTAACAAAGTTTTTTGATTGATTTAAGCAAATAAACATAAAAATCAGCGTTCGTCCATTTTCAGATACAGGAAAAATAACAGAAACCTCCCCGATATCGTTTTATTCTTTATAGAACTTACGATATCAGAGAGGTTTTCAAGAGCTACTATATTTTTCTTACTATATCTATTTCTTTTGCAGCAGTGCTTCTGCGTTTTTTGCTGAACACCATTCTGACAAGACGATAAAGCCAGCCTACCGGCAGAAGCAATTTGTGTCTGTAGAAAAACGGATAATACGATCTGTATATTTCCATATCCGGGAACAGTCTGCCAAGCAAATAACGCAGCTTAGAGGTACTTCCGCTTTTTTTATTAAATTCAGCTATACGGTTTTTTATTCCCCGTTCCGTTGTTCCGTATACTCCTGATGAAAGATAATATCCGAGCATATCCAGTTCTTCTTCTGACAATGAGTCTGCAAACTCTTCATAGCCCGCCGGAGCATCTGCACCGAAAAGCTTTTTGCAGAGGATTCTGCTTTGTTTTTCAAACCCGGAAAATCCAAGATTCTCGCATTCGTTCTGTATGTACTCAAAGTCCATACTCTGTTCCTTGGCATTAAGAAACACGTAAAAATCAAGAAGCGAACGGATACCTGTACCGCTACCTGAATAATGCTTATATGCGTGAGCAACTATGTAGATATAGAAGTCTTCATCTGTAAAATGATAACCATAGGAAGAACCATCGTTTAACAGCAAACGTTTTTTCACATCTGCATAATAAGCATTCATTCGGCTCTGAGCGGCATTGTCAAACAACGATCTGTGCAGTTCAAAGTTGTATACAGGCTCTTTTATATAAACATCGTGAGCTCCTTTTCCAACACTTTCTCCTGTATATCCCTGCGACTCCATATATTTGCGGATTTCCATGCTGAAGGCTTCATCAAACAGAATGTCGTTGTCCGACATTTGTCTCATACCGACTGCAGGATAATAATCCTTTAAAACAGTACCTTTCAGAGGAAGATACCATATTCCTGCCTTTTCCATGAAGTCAAAAAGCTTCTTTCTTTCATTGTCAAAAAGTATGTTTTTTCGGGTAGACTTAGAAAGCTTCTGAGTCCACTCTTCCGACAGCTTTATTCCCGAGTTTTTAAGCGATATACCTGTCAGCACTTCTAACAGATGTGAAGTACTGAGACGGAAAAGCTTCTCCATATCGATATCACTGATATATTCTTGTTCAGGCTTTATACCGTTCACACCGCAGGCTGTCAGATAAATCATAGCGTAGTGTACTTTATTCATTTTTGCACCTCTTATCAGAATGTCAGAGCTTTATAGTAAACGACAAATTATAGCGAGCATCAAAAACATAGCTTTCGCTGTATTTTTCCTAAAACTCAAACTGTTTATTGCAGATTTTCAGAGCTTCAGGTCTGTGTGTGACTATAAACACTGTCTTAGTTGTCAGCTTTTTAAGATTGTTCAGAAGCTGTTTTTCTGTTTCAGCATCAAGAGCACTTGTAGCTTCATCAAGTATAAGTACCGGCGCATCTGAGTACAAGGCCCTTGCAACAGATATCCTCTGCATCTGTCCTTCCGACAATCCCGAACCTTTTTCACCAAGCACCGTATCAAGCTTTTGCGGAAGTTCGTTTATAAAATCAGCACACGCAAGCTTTACAGCTCTTTCCAGAGCCTCGGTCTGAATTTCTTTTTTCCCGAAAGTAATCACTTCACGGATAGTTCCACTCATAAGATAATTTCCCTGCGGCACATATGCAAAAAGCCTACGCATTACACTTACCGGTATACGTTCACCGTTTGTCAGCTTTACATCTACTGTCCCCGACTGCGGTTCATAGATCCCCATCAGAAGCTTAAGCAGAGTTGATTTTCCGCAGCCTGACAAGCCTGTAACAGCTGCAAAATCACCTTTATCAACTGATAAACTCATATTATCCAGCAAGGGTTCGGATTCCTTTTCTTTTTTATAGTCAAAGAAAACCCTGTCAAAAACAAAGCTCTCTATTACGGTATTGTAAAGCTCTTTTGCTTCATCTGACGTTTTTACCTTATCAGACTGAATATCTGTGTAGCTTTCAGCTTCCATTATACGCTCGGCACTTGCAGTCATAGCATAGAATCTCGGCACAAAACCGCTTATACCTGACAGAGGGACCTGAAGCTGACCTATAAGCTGCATAACCGCTGTCAATGTTCCGTAGCTTACCACACCGTTTAATATACCGTATCCGCAGTAACCGATTCCTATAAGGTACATTACGTTGATTGCAAAGGAAAAGCCTGTATTACACAGGTTCGATATAAACGCTTTTTTCATTCTTGCTGCCTTATGCTCAGAAAATTCCTTTTCTGCACCATAAAGCGCCTCTTTTTCTGCGCCGAATGTACGGAGAACAAGCAGACTGCTTATACGCTCCTGCAAATATACACGAACCGCCCCGTCCTTTTCCTGTACTTTTTTATGATGACCTTTCAGATATTTGCGCAGTATCAGAGTAATCAGCACAAAAACAACGCCGCCGGGAATAATTATATACGATAGCTTCGGCTGCAGCATAAACATCATGACAAGAGCACACGACATACGCACAAGCATACCCGTAATACCCGGCAATATCTCCGTCATACCGTTCGCACAGACAGCAGTATCTGAAGTTATACGATTCATCCATTCCTCTGAATGTACTGCACTGACCTGTCCATAGTCTTTGTTCAGAAGCGTTTTAAACAGTCTTTTTCTGAAGCTGTTTTCCATGCCGCTTCTTGCCGCCTCTTCTATCTGTCTGAGTACCATACGTGTTGTCATAAGTATCAGCATCAATATTCCGAAAACAAGGATTCCATCAAAAAAACCGTTCTTATTGTGTCCGACAGCACTATCTACTATTTTTTTCATTATAACCGCATATCCAACAGCTCCTCCGTTCACAAAAATCTGGAGAAGCAGCAGAATAACAATATATACTTTGTGTTTTCCCGATGTTTTTAACAGCCACAGAACTGCTTTTTTATCTGTCATATTATTTTTTTAAAACCTTTCCGCACAATATCCTGAATTTCTTCCATAACTTCCTGAGTGGATACAGAAAACACCATACTTTCGAATAAATACGATATCCCTTGTGATCTACCGTATACTCCTTTCCGTTTCTGACAAACGAAGTCATAACACCGATAATATCCTCATCCTTGATGGCATACTCTTTGTTAAGACAATTATCGCCAAGTATGACATAATCATTTTCACGTACTTCCACAACACGATGCAGCACATAAAACTCAGGCGGTCTTTTGTACAGAACAACATCGTATTTTTGACATCTGCCTGATTTTTTTTCAATAGTAAACAGATCTTTTCGTTGTCTTAACAGCGGCAGCATACTTATTCCGCTGCACGTATATGTAAAACTGCCTTTTCGATTCAGTTCTTCTTCATAAGTGGTTTTAATCATCAATAGCACCTATCCGGCAGAGTTGTTCCAGTATATTGTTGACATCCTTCGTGATCTGCTCTTCCGGTGCATCATATTTTTCAAGCATCTTTGCAACAATGTCCTCTCTGGTCACATCGTTCTTCAGGCATTCTATAATAAATCCTGCAGTCTGATTACTTCTCACCATTCCGTTAAACGCTGTATTTCCGGCAGTTACTGTAATATGCTCAGATGCACTTTCATGAGTAATAAATCCTTCTTTTAATTTCATGTTTTTCCTCCATCGATCTATAATAATTGTAACTTTTTATAGTGAAAGTCAAAATTAATCTGACTTTCACTGTAATTATATCATTTTCGGGGCAAAAAGACAATATGTTATTAAATAAATACTGCCAGACAAAGCTTACAGTGAATTTTCAAAGTAAACGCAACACGGAAAAATACACCTGTTGCATTTAGTCTGAAAGTAAAAGAGATGCAAAAAGAAGGCTAACCAGATAGCTCCTCATGGGGAGCTATTGCGTTTACTCTGAAGATAAAATGATGGATAATAATCATATGCTCATAGAAAGGAATTTGATTATTATGGGTAAACATTTAACCTTAGATGAGAGAACGATAATACAGGTATCTCTTGGAGAAGGAAAAACATTAGGAGAGATTGCAAAAACGTTGGGAAAAGCTACATCTATAATCTCAAGAGAAATAAGGAATCATCAGTAACAGTAAGAAAAGGTGCATACGGATATGTATTAAATGAATGTGTACATCGCCATCATTGCAGAGAATACGGGATATGTATCTCAAAACCTGACTGCGTTACTAAGAACTGTCGCTTCTGCAAAGAATGTAACAGTAACTGTTCGAAATTTGAGAGAGAAGTATGCAGTAAATGAACAATACCAAATGGCATGAGCTTCTGAATGATATCAGAGAGAAAATGCCGGATATAAATTTGCAGTATAAGACGTTTTTGGAAAAAGAATCCTCTGATGTTTATTGGGAGTTATATGGTGATGAGGAAATTGACGGCATGAATCTTGCTAAGATTGAATGGCTCAGGATAAAACACGTTAGGACCTCGTCAGACCTTGTTTACCTTTTATAGTTCTATTATTGACTTTTTATGAGCAATTTTTCAGATGTAGGTTTATTTGACGGTTACTATTATACGAAATACAAGACAGTTTTCATATTAAGAAATTTCGAGTAATTTCGGATAAAAAAATAAACGTCCACTTTCATGAACGTTTGCTAAAGGTTTTCTTTAACTTTTTGTTACACAGGAAGAAGAACATCTGCAACAAACCAGCCGTCTTTTTCATAAAACTCTATTGCTCCATTACTGCTTTTTACAGTGTCAATAATGCTGCCCGTTCCTATTCCATGATATTTTTTATCATCCTTTGAAGTTTCGGGAAGTTCGCCGTTTACTAAAACCTGTTTACTGATTCTGTTCTGAATAATAATATGCAGATATGAACCGAACATATCTACCGATAACCTTATTTCCTTTGTTTCTTCTTTCATTTCAGCTTCAATGGCATTATCAATCAGATTTC